>JABSRR010000224.1 GCA_013215025.1 Pseudomonadales bacterium | reverse complement strand
GGCTACTGGGCAACAGGTGTCGTTCGAAATTGCCGCCAGAAGGCCAGGTGATGTTGCTAGCTGCTATGCCAACCCAACACTTGCAGAAGAGTTTTTAGATTGGCGTGCAGGCTTAGGGCTTGATGATATGATGCGCGATACTTGGCGCTGGCAATCAGCTAATCCTCACGGTTATTCGGACAAGACTTAGCATAAAAATAATGTATGCATCATGTGCTTCTCAGCTAAGCTGCTAATCGTTTAGCTTGGATATAATTAGCCAAGCATGTATTTGCCAAAATGACACCGCAATGCATAGCCTTCTTGCGCTTTGCATTTTTAATCCTCGCATCTCACATCTCGCATCTCGCATCTCGCGGTTTATATGTCAGCCCACGGATTGTATTAATCGACCCCTGCTAAAACTTATAGTCTATGCTATGAGAAAAGACTGAGGGCAGACTATGTACCAAGTTGCACTAATTGCCATCGACTTATCGGAAAATTCAACGCAAGTGCTGCAAAAAGCCAAAGCGATGATTCAGCAGACTCAATGTGATTATCAAGTGGTTTGCTGTTACGAGCCGCTGATTGCTTATCTCACCGAGATGAGCTTGCCGATTACCAGTTTTGATGATGCAGAGATGATAGCAACATTAAAGCAGCGCTTAGCGGAGACTGTTGCAGCAGCAGGTTTGGACAGTGCAAAAGCTTGTTTGATTGAGAGTGTGGTGGGTGCAGGGATATGTCAGCATGCAAAAACAATTCAGGCCGAGGTGGTTATTATCGGTAGCCATGGCCGCAGCGGTTTGGGTGTATTAATTGGCTCAACGACTAACTATGTTTTGCATCATACTGACGCTGATGTGTTGGCAGTCAGGCTTAGCTAAAACTATCCATGGCAAAGCCTTTGGCTAGCAAAGCTCATTTTAGCTAATGCTTATTTAGGTTTCGGTGACGTTATGCACAAAGCTATCGTATCGGCGCTTGATGCCGCGAACATAGTCAACCGGTTCATGACCTCGTACATAGCCATGACGTGCCTTACTGGCATATTTGCGCTGCGACAGTAATAACATGGCTTTCTCTACATGGCCAAACCAGCGCTGAGGGTCATAGCCTTTTTGTTCTGCAAGGTATATTGCATCTTTCACATGCCCATAACCCGCATTGTATGCCGCAAGTGTAAACCAAATCGCCTCCTCGTCTGTTGGTTGCATATATTTGACGCGCTCTCGCACCCAGTCCATATACATCACGCCTGCTTTAATATTAGATTCAGGGTCTTGCAGGTCCTGAATGCCTAATTGCTTTGCGGTGCGGGGCATTAATTGAAATAGCCCCGTTGCACCAGCATTTGATTTGGCATGTGAAATAAACTTACTCTCTTGATGCATTTGCGCAATCAATAGTCGCCAGTCAAAATCGTACTGTTGCGCATATTTTTTCACGGTGGCATCAAAAGGTGATAACTCACCCGATGTTTGCAATGTATTGTAGTCTTGTTGATGTTTAGCGATACGTGATTGATTTTTGAAATATTGATTATATTTGACGTTGTAGAATAAGCCGCGATAGTGTTTTTTGATAAACGCATTCACCTGCTGCAATAGCTCTGTTTCATCACGCTTAACGGCCCAGCTCTGGCCTTTTGCCTGCCCTAAACTCAGTTGTGCTTGAATATCATCGCGGTGCATCATTTCTAAAGCGGCAATATGCTGATCAGCAATGGTAAGATCAAACTGATCATTGGCGACCGCTTGAATGATCGCCTCGGTTTCTAAGGTTTCATCAACAGCTAACATTCGTATGCCAGGTTCTGACTGCTGCAATGCTATCGCAGTTTGCCAGTAGGCACTGTTCATTCGCAAGGCAATGGATCTACCTTGCAAATCATCTACGCTGTCAATCACGCTATCAGGTTTACGAGAAATGATCAGCTCTTGCGCATAATGATAGGGTTCGGAGAAAGCAATGCCGAGATCCTCTCGCGCCTTGCTAGGCGTGAGGTAGTCAAGCGCAATGTCAGCATCACCGTTGAGCACGAGCTGGAATAAGTCATCGCTGCTCTTGGCCACAATAATCTCAAGGCGTAGTTTATGATCTTTGGCGAATTTTTTGGCCAATTCATAATTAAAGCCCAGTAACTCGCCGCGCCAAATGTAGTAGGAAGCAAAATTATTTCGCATCGCAATGCGCACGGTTTTCTCTTGCTGAATACGTTGCCAGAGGTGTTGATAATTTTTGACATCGTGAATAGTGAGGCGTTCGCGGCGTAAAAATTGATTGAGTTGCTTTAACAAGGTCTCGCGTTCTGGTGCAACCGCCCAAGCCAGTTTTCGTTTGCCGCTGGCCTGCAGGGTACGTTGAATATCATCACGGTATTGCAGGCTAGCATTTAGGGTGTTTTTATCTTCGATAACGGCATCAAAGTCACCTTTTACTAATTGATCGTAAATCGTTTCATGGCTGGTGGTGGCTGCAATGCTGATGATCTCAAGACCTGGATAGGCTTGCTGTAAACCTTTCGCCGTTTCTTCGTAGGCAGTGCCGGCTAATACGCCCAAACGCTTGCCGTCAAGCTGGCTGCCATAGTTGATCGGTTTGGCGGCAGCGCTTTGTGCTAAAAACTCAACCGTTTCTTCAAACGGTACAGTGAAATTCACCAACGCTTTGCGCGCTTCCGTAATGGTCATATTGGCGGCGATTAAATCGCCTTTGCCTGCGAGCAAGGCGGGAATCAGTGCGTCGAAGTCTTCAATCACAACCTCCTCTAGCTCATAGCCTGCGGCATCGGCAAACATTTGCACATACTCTAGCTCGATATCTAGGGGCGAGCCGTTTCTAGGCAAATAGGTTTCATAGCCTGACCAAGTCAACACTTTTAGCGGGGCTTTTGTAAGCGTTGATGATGAGGCAGGATCATCAGTTTTGCTGCAGCTCATCAGCACCAGCATAGAAAAGCATACGATGAGCCAGCTTGACCTACGTTGATAGATTGGGTGAAAACGGCTGAATAGACGCAAAACTGCCTCACACACGTGTATTACTCCTTGATTTATTTGCTTAAACTGCAGGCGCTAGCTGTTCGATGCTTAATTGTCTCAACGACATAAGAGAAATAAACGAACAAGTATTCTCAAGCAGCTTATATCTTTGCTTGCTAAGCGCTTTAGCTTAAGTATCATCCCAGCTAAATAAAATTAGCTTACAAATATTTTTTTAGCGCAGCAAGGAAATCTCAATGCAAACTTATCAGCAAACGCATCTCACATATAAACAGGCAAAAGCCATGCTTGAGCTTACTTTACAATTTGCTGAGCAGGATCAGCTCAGTGTCGCAGCATGTGTGGTTGACCGAAATGGACGTGTTGTAGCGAAAATGGTGATGGACGGTACCAGTCTGATTGCTGATAGCTTGGTCGAACAAAAAGCCAATACCGCCTTATTGGGTTTAAGTTCTGAAGATTT
>JABSRR010000223.1 GCA_013215025.1 Pseudomonadales bacterium | reverse complement strand
TTTGTCCTGCGGTTCTTACCGCCTGCATAGTCGCCGCTAACAGCGTAAAATAAATCCAAATTTCCAACGAAGTATCCCTACCTATTATTTCTTATTATTTATTTAAAGCTTAAGGCTTAGTGTTGGTCGAATATGCGGTCACTCAGTAATAGTCTCGGCATGAAACTCATACTGCTTATCTAAACTACTAACGCCCAAGCCACTGAGTTTTCTTACTTTAATCTGTACACCAATACGCTCTTTTAACGCCTCAACATGACTAATAACACCAATCATTTTGCCACTGGCGTTTAAATTATCCAGAGCGTCAAGCGCTACTTCCAGCGTATTATTATCTAAAGTGCCAAAACCTTCATCGAGAAATAATGAGTCGATACTGGTTTTATTACTGACTAAATCAGAAAGCGCCAAGGCTAGCGCCAAACTTATCAAGAAGCTTTCACCGCCCGATAAAGTTTTAATATCGCGAGCGGTATCTCCTTGCCAAGTATCAACAACTTCTAGAGCTAAGGTATCGCTTTGCTGACATTGCAGTTGATATCGACCAAATAATCTATCTAGTTGTGCATTAGCCAGATGAACTAAATTAGCCAAGGTTAAACCTTGCGCGAACTTTCTAAATTTGGCACCATCGGCCGAGCCAATTAAAGCATTTAAATGACTGAGATCATCCAAAGAAATTTGCGCTTGTTTTATTTTCTCAAGTAGATTTTTTTGCTGACTTTTATTGGTTTTATCATGGCTGATTTGTTGACCAAACTGACCCATTTTTTGCTGGCACTGTTTGAGCTGATCTGACAGTTTGATTAAGTTCATTGAAATGGATTGTTCATCAAAATCACCCGTGCCAGTTTCGCTTAACTTAGCCTTTTGTTCGTGCAATTCAAGCGTTACTTTTTCAGCTTGCGCGAGCAAAACTTGCGCTTGTTTTTTACTATCACGAAGCTCGTCGGCAAGCTTACTCAGTTGCTGTTTTTTATCGCTACTAAGTAGTGCTGCTAAAACCTGTTGCTCATCGGTAAAATCACTGGCAGACATTAGCTTTTGCCAATCACTGTTGGCGCTGTCATTTTGCTTAACCACACTTTCTAACTGTGATTTGGCAGTATTTAACTGGCCTTTATTTTCCTGCTGCGCTGCTATTGCTGCCTGATGAAGACGTTTCGACTCTTCAAGCGCCTTATCACTAGCTGCGCGCTGCGTTGTTATACTTTCTCTCAATATAACCGTATTTTGTAAGCTAGTATCGGTAATATCCAGTTCGATGAACAAGTTAACACGTAATGTATTTTGAGCCGTTATTTCACTTTCTTGCAGATTTAACTGCGCTTTTGCTTGGTCATGTAATTGTTGCTGCTGCTCAACTTGTTGTTTCAGTAAACCCAGCTTTTGTTCAAGGCGAGTTAAGTGCTCTTGTGCTGCTTGCTGACTACTAACAATTTGTTGATAATATTGTCCCTGTTGCTGTACTGATTTCAGCCAGCTTTCATCAATACATATCGACTGAACTTGGCTGTCTTCACCAACACTTACCGGAACAATAGGTAAAGCAATTTTATTCTCAATGCCTGTGCCATTAATGTCTGCCAACAATTGTCCATTCAGAGTGACAATTGCCTGTTGCTCTACTGCTAAATTATTGGCAGTTTTTGTCTTAAGATCACCTTGGGATTTACCCTGTTCTTGCAACAAATGTAATTGATTTATCTGCGTAGATAATTGCTTGTCACCTAAGGTAATCTGCTCTAAATTTTGTTGCTGAATTTGACTGTTTTCCTGCAGCGCTTGTTGCAAGAAAAGTAACTCTTCAAGTTGCTGACAGGCAGTGTTTAATTGCTCATTTATAGCTTGCTCAGCGTGAGTATCAGCTAAGACAATTTGATTAACATTTAACGACTGCCAGTTTTGTCCGATGTTATCTTGCTCGTTAGTTATGCCTTGTATGCGGTCATGCTGCATAGCAAGTTGCGCGGTTAAATTCGCTTGCACACTATTAAGCGCTTTACCTTGTTTTTCTAATTGAGATAACTCATCTGTCAATATGGATAAGCGCTTTTGGTGTTCATTACTATTAAGGGCTTGATAATCATTTATCGCTGGATGTTCTAATGAGCCACACAAAGGACAAGCGTCATCTGCTTGAAGTTTTGCTCTGTGTTCACTGAGCGCCATAATAGTTTGCTGTTGAGCCAGTAAGGTTTCAACATCTTTTTTCTGTTGATGATTAGCACTATAACGCTGACGTAATTGAATTAGCTCTTGCTCTGTCGATTTGAGCTGTTGATTATCTTTTACTTGCTGCTGTGACAACGCTTGTTGTTCATTTGCCAACACATGATAACGCTGCGCTAACTGCCCGGCTTGCTTTAAGGTTAGTTGTTGGCTTTGGCTATCAACAACAGCTTGATTAAGAAGGCCATTGGTTAGCTCTGTGGTATTACCTTCAACACCATTCGTGGCTTTATCATCCAAGTCGCTAGCAACAATGGCCTGAGCGGTTTGGCTGTTTTGCACCAGTTGCTCAGCTTGAGTGATCATTGCTTGCTGTTGGTTATTGAGCCTTAATAACTCGCCTTCACTATGGGCAATCTGCTGCTGTTGTTCTTGATGTTGAGACTGTAACGCTACTAACGTTTGCTCAATGTTACTTTGCTCAGTTAATAAACCCTGCACACTCGCTTGTTGGTGAGTTAATTGCTGATATTGATTTTGCCATAAGGGGTGTTTTTCCGGCATTTGTTGCAATGCATGGCCCTTAGTTAAAGACTCTTGTTGCTGCACTACAGTTTGCAATGCTTTTTCTTGCTCGGTTTGCACCTTTGCTAGAACATCGACATTAACCGTTAGCTCTTGGCTCTGCGTGGCAACAGTATTTTTAGTTTCTTGCCAAGCTGCTTGTTGATGAGTAAGTGCATGATCAAGGGGCTCGATTTTTTCCAGTAATACTTGCTCAATAACTTTCCGCTCTGCTTCTGCGGAAATTTGTTTGCTTGTTAGCTGAGTTAACGTGGTATCACTGGCTACAACGGCTTGCTCCAGTGCAACTAACTGCTCTGTTTGACTAGTCACTTGCTGCAAGTTTTGCTGATATTGTTGACGATAATGCACCATTTGCTCATAAGGCGCGCGCAACGGTTCAGCCAAGGTCGACTGAAAGAGTAAATCAAGATCGCTTTTTGCTAACTGCTCTTGTGCTTCAACACTGGTTAACTGCTGTTTTGCTGCATTTTGTGCTTGCTCATTAGCAGAAAAACTCGCACACCAATTCTTTACTTTTTGCGCCTGCTGTAATTGCGCAGTTAACTGCTTTTCTTCGCTGGTGGTATGGGCAAGTTGTTGCTCAAGTTCACTCACTTGCTCTTCATCAAGTAAGGTAACGCCTTGGCTCTGTGCTTGTAATAATTTCAATTCATCACTGGCACTACGATGATCATCAAACACTTTTTGTGAGATATCACCGTAAATTTC
>JABSRR010000222.1 GCA_013215025.1 Pseudomonadales bacterium | reverse complement strand
ATCGCCACCACCGATGTCTACAATTCGCCCACCAGCACCTTCAAGAATAGTACCGTTTGAACACAAGGTGCCTAACAGACCATGTTGCAACTGCTCACGCAGGTAATAGCCTTGCGAGGCAGTTTGCTCATTCTTATTTTTGGCGTAGCTAATCGCGGTATTCCAGTCCCATTTGTCAAACTGCCCTTCAAGACCACTGACAACACGGTAGGTTTCAGACTCAACCTCAAATTCACGCGCATCTGGGAAGCGACCATTAATACGCATAAAACCGTCACCGAATGTATCCATTTCTAAAATAGCATTATCTATTCCGCCAGGGTTGGCAAGATCTGCGATCAATGCATCAGTTGCACCGGCACCAAAATCTGCATCATAAGCGCTGCGATTTGCATCAAGTATCGATGCAACAAGGTCAGCATCGTTTTGCAAACCTGGATTATCGGTAGCTACATTTAAACGCCATGTGCTAGGCGTCGAGCGGCCAGATGATTCAGTTTTAGAATACATCAATTCGTTAAACCAACTAAAACCATCGAAGTCTTTATTGAATGTCACTAAAGAGCTTAAGGCATTAAATTCATCATCGACATTAAGGTAGGCATTGGGCTTATCGCGACACTCTGGGCCAAACGCCGTTTGTTCAACATCATCACAGTTCTCATCTGTGCCTTGGTTACCGTAGTCACCTACAAACCAAGCATCCACATAAGGTGAACGAGACGAGCCCCATGGATCTGCTTCGATTAAACGATCACGGTCGGTAAAAGCAAATTCACTCCTCTCGTAGTAATCTACCACAACTGTTAAGTTAGCATCATCGAAATTATGACCCCACAACAAGTTAACGTTATAATTGCTTTCATTACTACTTGCTTCTGAATCACCATACTGCACTGACAGCTCAGTGCCATCAAAATCGTCACGCAATTTATAATTGATTACCCCGGCAACAGCATCAGCACCATAAGTTGCAGACGCACCCGAAGGTAGAATTTCAACTCGCTCTATAGCAGCCAATGGAATAGAGTTTATATCGATAAACGACTCACTTCCCTTAGCAAACGAGCTCACAGTAGAGCGACGGCCATTAATTAAGGTCAGCGTAGATGAGGTACCCAAACCACGCAAAGAAACGGCAGAGGCGCCGACCGGCGTCGAGCCTGAATCAGTACCCGAATTTGTAGTGCCAAAGGTGCCAGTACCGCCGCCCACAACCGGCAAAGTGCTTAACAATTCGCCCAAGGATGTTGCACCCGACGCTTCAATATCTGAGCGATCTAATTGCACAGCTTTTACTGAGCCCTCAAGGTCTAAACCTTTGATATGCGAGCCCGTAACAACTACTTCTTCCTCGACTTGCAACTGCTCTACTTGTGGTTCATTTACCTGAAGATCATCGCTCGAATCAGTCTGCGCCATACCCCATTGGGATACCCCCAGCGCCAAACCGCCTAACGCCAACCTGACAGCAACGGTTATTTTATTTAGTTTAGTTTTCATATGAGCCCCCCTTGTGACTATGGTTTAGTTTTTTAAAAGTCGAACAAAGGTGAGTCAGGGGCAAAGATAATCGCGAGCAAGACACACTCACAAAAAGCCTATAGAAAATTTTGAATATTTAGAGAGAAGAAACTTTGGGAAAAATCAGAACTACACGCTAAACATTCTCAGCCTGAATCACCAGGTTGAAAATGTTATTCGTCGAACCACTCGCTCAGCTGGTAGCTGGCGGAGCAAAATTCTACGGTATGTAATAGCCTAAGGTTTTGCATGGATAATGTTTAATACAACTTACATTTTTCCTAAGATTATCAGCTAACATTTTACTTGTAAATAAGCAAATATAAATTTTTTAGATCATTTAATTATTAGGAAGTGTATCCAATGCAAACAATATTGCATCAATTAAATCGTCAATCTGCTGCTTATTAATAATCAAAGGTGGCGAAATCGCAAGTGTTGCAACCGAAGGCAAAGGCCTGATAATAAAGCCTTTTTCTCTTACTAACTGAGTAATTTTTAACGGCCATTTTTGACTGACATCGGGCAATGTTTTTGATGCCTTATCAGCTACTAATTGAATGCCTGCCAATAAGCCCCGACCGCGAATTTCCCCTACATTGGCATGCCCCAAAAGACGATTACGTAAACATTCGTGAAGATACTTACCATTTTTCGCGGCCCGTTCAATCAAGTTTTCACGCATCATAAGATCCAAGTTCGCTAAGGCGACAGCAGCACCAACCGGATGGCCACTATATGTATAACCGTGTGAAAAAGCGCCTAACATATCTGAACCCTGCTTCAAAACACGCCAGATATCATTGCTGATTAACGCTGCTGATAATGGAAAATAACCACTGGTTAAGCCTTTGGCACTGCTGAGCATATCAGGCACTAATTCTAATTGATCTGAACCAAACCAACTACCTAATCGCCCATAACCACAAACTACTTCATCAGCGATTAATAATATGTCGTATTGTTTTAACAGTTGCTTTAATTTAGGATAATAACCTTCAGGGGGTTCGATAATACCACCGGCTGCATGAATGGGCTCTGCAAAAAAAGCCGCGATTGTATCAGCATTTTCACGCTCTATTAGCGACCTAACATTTTCAATTAATCGATCACAAAACTCAGATTCCGTTTCACCTTGTTTACCACGAGTATAAAAATGAGGGCAATCGGTACGCAAAATAAAATCTAATGGCAAGGGGTATTCTTTATGAAAACCACCTAAGCCAGTTAAACTAGCGGTACTGATTGATGTGCCATGATAAGCCTGCTCCCTGGCGATCACCTTCACTTTTGACGGCTTGCCACGCAAACTATGATAATGCCAAGCAATTTTCATCAAAGTGTCATTAGCATCACTACCACTATTACCAAAAAAAACTTTATCCAAGCCCTTAGGCGCAATTTCAATAAGTTTTTCAGCCAGCTCAACCTGCCAGGGGTTCGATGAATTACTAAATGTGTGGTAATAAGATAGCTGCTTTGCACTATCAGCCATAGCCTGCGCAAGTGGCTCACAACCATAACCTGCATTAACACACCAAAGCCCGGCAATCGCATCTAAATATTGTTTGCCATCAGCATCAGTTACATAGCAGCCCTCTGCCGCTGTCATCATTTGCGGCCCATTTTCAACTAATGCCGAAATAGATGAAGCAGGATGAAGAATGCATTTTGCATCTTGCTCAATAAGATATTCGATTGTTTTACTCATAGCTCAAACCTTTTTCAATAAGCCAAGCTATAGCATTATAAGAATTTACAACCAAATGAAATTTCAAAGTTGCTAAGTCTAGCAAAATATAATTCGGCCAAAGCTAAACTAAAATATTTTCCACTAACAAAAAAGCTAAAGCCTTATAAACACCGAAGATTGTTCGTTAAATGTCGGTAAATTCCACAGCACATTCGACACAAAGCCATCGATAATTGCATCAACTTAAATAGAACCTATAAACAGATTATGAATGCAATGAACATCCAACAAGATCATCATCAATTACTTGATGATATCAGCCGCAACGGCGATCA
>JABSRR010000221.1 GCA_013215025.1 Pseudomonadales bacterium | reverse complement strand
TTATCACAAATTATCTCAGATATACCCAATCAGCGCATTGTTCGGGTACAAAAGTATTTAACCGAGCATTATCAAAATGATATTGACGTTGACCAGCTAGCAGAGCAGTTTAAAGTCAGTCGTTCGTATTTAATGCGAGAATTTAAACAAGCGACCTCACAAACCATTAATCAATTTTTAACCGCTCATCGTATCGACATAGCCAAAAAATTATTAATGGACCATTCAGTCACTGAAACCGCTTTTGCTGTCGGCTTTAATAATTCCAATTATTTTAGTACGGTTTTCAAAAAAATGACCGGAAAAACCCCCAGAGAATTCCAACCACCTTCATCCTAACCTTTATTTTAGTTTGAAATAGTATCAGTAGACATTCCTAGACATAAGCCAACAAACTGATTTATATAAAATAAACATCGTGTTCACTATTTTAAAGACGCGCGATGGACAATTTTTGAGGCGCTGTTACCAACCTCCTTATATAACTATCATTATTAAAGCTAAACGAAATTCTTTGTTTATTTATTTATTTAAATAAACTTACTACGAAATAAGAAATAAAAATACGGATCATTTGATGAATAATACTTTTGCACCAACCGCACCACCGCTGCGCACCACCGCTGCGCTTAAACGCCTGGCCTCGGCTTTTTCTCTGCTGTGTTTGAGTATGACAAAAGCAAGTCGATACGCTCAAATGGCCACCTGCATCATTGCGCTGCTAAGCATGGCTACTGTAACAAACGTAATGGCTGCGGCCCAGAAGCCAAACGTGCTGTTCATTTCGGTTGACGACCTCAATGACTGGGTCGGTTATCTTGGTGGTCATGCGCAGGCTAGTACCCCGAACATAGATGCCTTGGCTGAGCAAGGCGCTGCCTTCACCCATGCCTACAGTTCAGCTACGGCGTGCGGACCGTCGCGTACGGCATTGATGTACGGCAGCTATCCACACCGCAGTGGTTCGTACGGCCATCATAAGGTCTACTCCCCGGCACAACTATTGGCAAAGGATCGATTACCTTTAAACCTGGTGTTTCAACAAAACGGCTATTACACGGCGGGTGCCGGCAAGATTTTTCACTTTGAGGAAAAGCGCGGCTGGCATAACTATCAGAAAAAATTCAAGGGGATCAAAACGAAGAATGAAGCGCTTGGCAACAACATCTCGCTAGAAATTGGCGTTCAGCAAACGGATAACGACAGTGACACCAAAGACGGCCAAATGACAGACTGGGTGATCAACGAGTTGCAGCGTAAGCACGACAAGCCCTTCTTCATCGCCCTGGGTTTAAAAAAGCCGCATCTGCCGTTTGTTGCACCGCGCAAATATTTCGCGCAACATGATCTAAAAACCATAAAGCTCCCTGTGGTGCCTGCGGGTGATTTGGATGACTTGTCCCAAGCTGGCAGGTTGTTCTCCCGCGCAACGGTGGGATGGGACGATACTAACCATCACAAGGCTATCCTTGAGGTGCCGGGCGCCTGGCAGAAACTGGTCAGGGCATACCTGGCCGCGAGCTCATTTGCGGATGCCAACGTCGGCCGCTTGCTGGCGGCTCTGCAAAGCAGTCCGTACCTGGACAACACCATTGTTGTACTCTGGGGTGATCATGGCTGGCACTTGGGAGAGAAGAGCCACTGGAAGAAAATGACGCTTTGGGAGCGCGGCACAAAGACCCCGTTCATCATCAAGATGCCAGGAGGCAAGGCCAACGGTATGCGCATCGAGACCCCGGTGAGTCTGCAGGATATTTTCCCGACATTAGTCGATTTATGTGAACTGAAAGTCGACCAGCAACTCGACGGCAATAGCCTGAAGCCATTATTGGAGGATCCGGCGACGATCTGGGACAAGCCAGCGCTGATGTCGCATGGTCCTGGTAACTTTGCCGTGCGCCAGGGACCGTGGCGGTTGATCCACTACGCCGATGGCAGCGAGGAGTTCTATAACATCAAGCAAGATCCGCAAGAGCTAACCAACTTAGCCAACTTAGCCGAGTACGCAGCGCCACTTGGCGCGTTGCAACAACATGTGCCCAAAACATGGCGCTATATCTTGGGCCCGCGCTTCAAGAAGTTTTCTGGCGCATTCAGTGAAGCGCCAGCAACGCAACAGTGAGCACGATAAACTCGCTCAAGTTAACATTAAAAAACGTATAGGAAATTAAGATGAAAAGAACAATACGCTATCCGCTATATTGTGCTTGTTTGCTGTTTAGTGTCATCACCAGCGGTGCTGAAAGTGCTGAAAGTGCTGAAAGTGCTGAAAAAGCAACACCAGATAGACCAAACATACTCTTTATCGCTATCGATGATCTGCGCGCTGAATTAGGGGTTTACGGCAATAAAGTGATCCAAACACCCAATTTAGATAAGTTGGCCGCGAGCGGCACGGCTTTTAACAATCATTTTGTGCAAGTGCCTACGTGTGGCGCGTCGAGGCACAGCCTGTTAACTGGCATGAGACCTAGCAGCCAAGGTCATTTGAAAAATGGTGTCACCGAAAAACTAACGTCTAATAAACCTGAAGCAGAGTTGCCAGAGTCTTTTATCCATCATTTAAAAAGAAACGGTTATTATACCGTTGGCATTGGCAAAATTAGTCATTCGCCAGATGGTCTTCTTTATAAGTCAAAGCAAAAACCCTCAAACAAAAGAGAGCTGCCTTATAGCTGGGATGAATTGCTCTTTGATAGTGGAAAATGGCAAACAGGTAAGAATGCCTTCTTTGCTTATGCCAATGGCGAAAACAGGCAAAGTCTGAAAAAACAAGTCAAACCCTATGAGGCAGGAAAAGTGGCGGATGACGGTTATCCTGATGGCCTGACCACAAAACTTGCTGTTGCTAAACTCAGGGAATTAAAGGGTAAATCAACACCGTTTTTTCTAGGTGTCGGTTATTTCAAACCCCACTTACCCTTTAATGCCCCTGAAAAATACTGGAACTTATATAAGGCAGAGGACATTCAAATTTCTGCAAATCCTGAGCTCCCGCAACACATAAATAAAAGTAGTTTACATGACAGTGCAGAATTTAATCAATACGCTTTGGGTGAAGAAAAAGCGAGCCTTAAGCGAGGTGTATCTGACGCTTATGCAAGGAAACTCACTCACGCCTATTATGCCAGTGTCAGTTATATAGACCAACAAGTGGGTGTATTGGTAGACGAAATTCACCAGCTTGGACTGGCTCAAAATACCATTATTATTGTTTGGGGCGATCATGGCTGGCACCTGGGCGATCAGCGCGTTTGGGGAAAACATACCATTTTTGAGAATGCACTCAATAGTGCATTCATTATTAAAGTGCCCGGTATAGCAGGCTCAAAAGAAGTAAATCAATCCATCATTGAAACAGTCGATATTTACCCGACACTATTAGCACTCACCAATATTGAGGCTGCTTCCCCTTTGGACGGGGATAGTTTTGTGGAATTAATAACTCACCCTAAAGTCAAGCAGGAAAATGTCGCTTATAGTTATTTCAGAAAAGGTATATCGTTAAGAACAAATAGATACCGACTTACAAAATATTTTAGAGAGCAACAACCGACAATC
>JABSRR010000220.1 GCA_013215025.1 Pseudomonadales bacterium | reverse complement strand
AAAGGGCAAAATCCGATCACCTTGTTCTTTATAATGACCGCCGTAACGTTATGGATAAAGTACGCCATTAGTAATGAAACGGGAATGAGTATCCATCTTGAATCTGGTGGTTTGTTGCTCATCACGGGGATTGCGATGGGCAGTGGCTACGCGCTTTGGAACTACGCAATTATTGGCGGTAATATGGTGTTGCTCGCAACCTTGTCTTACTTTACACCTGTGCTGTCTACCGTTATTTCTTCCGTGATTCTTGGCCTAGTGCTCACCGATACGTTTTTGCAGGGGGTGGCGCTGGTGACGATAGGGTCATTGTTGTGCTGGTGGGTGACGAGGGAGAAAAAAGTGGCTTCGGTTGAACCACAGCCGTGTCAGGACTAAGGTTTACCAGCGGATCTCTATCGGTGTCCCTGTTTTCACTAGAGTGAGCAGTTCATCCATTTCTTCGTTAGTAATGGCGATGCAGCCGTTAGTCCAGTCAAAACTCTGTACAAATGTTGCGGGGCGCTGTTCCCCGTTTCTTAATCCATGAATCTTTATGTTTCCTCCAGGGTTGATATTGAGCTGCTCTGCATAGGCAATATCCCGTAGGTTGGGGTAGCTGATATGAATTGAGCGATAGAACTCCGAATCATCAAGCACGAAGTCGAGATAGTAGCGTCCTTCCGGTGTTCGATGATCCCCTTCCTGAGTTTTATGTCCCTTTGGATGCTTACCAAGGGCAATGCGAAATTCCCTAACTATCTGATCATTGTCGATCAGGTACATGCGGCGTTTGGATTTATCAACCTTGACCAAATCAACTTCTGCGATGGCTGCAAAGGTAAAAAATAACGTGCCCAACATCCCGATTGTTTTAGAGGCAGTCCTGTTCATTATTGAATTGTCCGCTTAAAACAGAAAGGCAGCTAAGAGGCTGCCTTTCGTGGCTAGATGATTAGATTAGGGAGAGATTGAAAATATATCTTGCTCCGCAAACCCCAGATTTTTAAACGCTTCTATCGCTTCATGACGACTGGACGCATCGACTTCAAATGAAGTCATTTGAGATCCATCAAAATAGAGGATCACATAATGAGTACTGGGATCTGGCTTTTCAATTGCCGACATCATTCCTCCAGTTATTCATTAGCGTAATGAATATAAAACCTGAACAATGCCTCTATCTTGACTGTGCTAAAGCTTCGCTAATCTTTCCTCTGGCTTCCCTGTTGCGCGAGGCATTTTGTCCACCTTGTTTATTAGTTTAAGCAATTTTGCAGCATTCCAGCCAGTTTCTTGCTGAGAAAAATGACACTTTTGCATTTCATCCAGTTCATTCTGGATCTCGTTAACAAGAGAAGGATCGTTAATTTGTGCTTCCGTCAGCCATTTTGAGGCGCTGTGCTGTGCTTTAAAATGGTCTCCTGCTTGCAAAGCCGCTATCAAAGCGTCACTTGATTTGAGGGGGACATTGATTTGCTTGTTATCTGACTCGATTGTTTGTGGACGCTTTGTTAGCCATAGCACAGTGGTAACTGCCCAAAGGAGGGCAAACAACCCGGTTAAATAGGGCCAGATACCAGGATCACTGACGGTGACCGTTTTAACGTCGGCTGGCGCTGTGTATGGAGAAGCCGGTACGGGAATGTTCAAGCTCTCACCAGGGCTCACATCCAGTGACAAACCGTCCAGACGCGCGGTTTTTTGTTGTTTGTTTTGGCTATCCCACCAGTTGAGATTAACTTCTGGTAGGTCAACCTTGCCCGTTTGTTGCGGAATGAGGACTTGTTTTAATGTCATACGAGTGAAGCCATTATCCAGTTGCGTGAACTGGGGCTTTTCTTCATAAACGCGAATACCTTGTGGGTAAGTGATTTTCAGATTGGGGAATCGGTCAGATGACAGCCCTTTGATATCGAGCGTCAATTCACGAGTAATTGAGTCTCCAACTTTGGCTTGAGGCGTCGAAGAGGAGGCGATGTTTTCTCCATCGGCCGACGTCCATGTTTGGGCTAAATTAAGCTCAGAGGTAGGTAGCCATACCCCCGTGTAGCCTGCTGGCTTGTCTTCTACTTTGATATCAAATGTTTTCGCAGGGGTATCCACGGAAATGAGCTTGGTCGTTCCTGTGCGGTCATTTCCGTACACAACGGAGCCTTTGAAAGCCGCGCTGGTGAGCGTGTATTCCCCCGGCTGGTCTGCCGTGATGAGGTAGTTCTGATCAAGTACCGTGACTTCTACGCCACCCAGCACACTCTGGTACTGATTCGGTTCGCCAATTTGAGTTAAGGTCAGACCGTCGACTCGTGGAGGAACCACATTTGGGTTTTGCAGTCGTCTAGGATCGGCCTTGATAATGAGACGAGTTTGTAATGACGCACTCTCATTGGGGTAGAGCGTTGTTTTATCCAGTGAGCTGCGCAGTTCAACGAGATCGGATACCTTAGGCTCATCTCTGTCCATCGTGACTTGAATCGCGATTGGTTTCGAGCTCGCACCATTGATGGTAAAAGCGGGAATCTTTGCCACGCCGAGAGTCTGAGCGGCTAGTGTTAAGTTCCACTCACTGCGTGTACTGCGATTGCCATTGACGATATTGATCGAAGATCCAAAGCTAGGTCGACCCACATAGAAGTCTTTGTCCAATCCGCTGAAATCAATATCGTCGGAAGACACTTTTTCGTCGACCACAACGCGAAGTTGAAAGACTTCGTTCTTGACGACTTTATTCTTGCTGACAGACGCCCAGACGTTAGTCGCCATCGCGGGTTGGCTGAGAAAAGATAACGCCAGTGCCAAGAAGCTAATCAGTTTCATTATTTGTCGATTCATAGTTACCACTTCTTACCTGTATTCTGCGGTGGTTGTTTTTGTTGAGCTTGCAACATCATCTGTGCTCGGAGTAAGCGGCTAGGGTCGCGCGCGCTTTCGACCTGTTCCAGTTTGCGAAGTGCAGGATCAATGTGTTCTAAATTTTGTTCCTGCTCTGCTGCGCTTTGTGGCGGAGTCGCGGTTTTGTTTTGCTGCTCTGGTGCTTGTTCCGGCTTTGGTGCGCCTTGCGGTTGTTTCTCCTGCTGTTGCTCTTGTTGTTGCTGATCAGAATTGGAACTCGAGGTTTGTTGCTTTTGTTGTTCGCCAGTCTCTTCCTGATTTTGTTCAGGGGTTTGAGAGGGCTGTTGATCAGATTGGTTGTCAGAGGATGGCTCATTTGACGAAGGATCTTGCTCAGATGGAGAAGAATTCTCTTGCGCTGATGAGCTGTCATCGCCAGACTTTTGTTGCTGTTGCTGTTGCTGTTGCTGTTGCTGTTGCTGTTGCTGTTGCTGGTGCTGTTGCTGTTGCTGTTGCTGTTGCTGTTGCTGTTGCTGCTGTCTGACAATATTCAGGTTGTGCTGTGCATCTTCGTGGTTTGGATCTTGCGTAAGCACATCCTCATAAAGACGAATCGCTTGATCAAACTCTCGGTTCTGAGCATAGGCGTTAGCGAGGTTGTATTTTCCGCGTAGAGTTTGTGAACCTTTAAGCGCATTGATAGCCGCAGGGAAATTGCCCGCCTGATATTGCGCAATGCCTTGCCACTCTTTGCTATCGAACAGATCAGCCGCTTGTTGATATTGCTCGGCATCAT
>JABSRR010000219.1 GCA_013215025.1 Pseudomonadales bacterium | reverse complement strand
GTTTTTAACCTGTAATTTTCGCCCCGCCGGTGATGGGCGGCCGGCGCTGCTGTCGCACGATGAAGTGACTACCCTATTCCATGAGTTTGGCCACGGTCTGCATCATATGCTGACCCAGGTGAATGTTAATGGCGTGTCAGGCATTGCTGGGGTGGAATGGGATGCGGTTGAGCTGCCAAGTCAGTTTTTAGAAAACTGGTGCTGGCAGGCTGAGGGTTTGGCGCGCATCAGCCAACATTATGAAAGCCAGCAGCCGCTGCCAGATGCGCTATTACAAAGCATGTTAGCGGCAAAAAACTTTAATGCCGGCATGATGATGCAGCGTCAAATTGAATTTGCGCTGTTTGATATGTTGTTACATACCCTGTCAGAAATCGACAATGCTGACCAAATTCAAGATCTGCTCGATCAGGTGCGCGACAAGGTGGCGGTGGTTGAGCCGCCATTAGAGGTGCGCTTTCAGCATAGCTTTAGCCATATTTTTGCCGGCGGCTATGCTGCCGGTTATTTCAGCTATAAGTGGGCCGAGGTGCTGTCGGCTGACTGCTTTGCGGCGTTTGAAGAAGAAGGGATTATGAACCCGGCCACTGGCCAGCGCTTTTTAGAAAATATTCTGCAGGTTGGTAGCTCACGCCCGGCGGCCGATTCGTTTGCCGCGTTCAGGGGCCGCAAGCCCAGCGTCGATGCGCTGCTGCAGCATTCAGGATTAGAGGCCGCTTAGCGATGTTAAAACGACGATTTATTGCTGGCGCCCAGTGCCCAAAATGCGAGCAAGTGGACAAAATTGTGATGTACGATCACGAGGATGGCTTTCGCTATCGCGAGTGCGTTGCCTGTGGTTTTAAAGACCAGCTTGATGCACACGATAATACCCCGCAGGAATTAGGCACGCGGGTTAATCAAAACCGTTTAGGTGAACAAAAGCTGCCGCACGAAACCGAGGTGCAGGTGGTGAATTTATTAGATCCTAAAAAGCTGCATTAATGCTATGCTGGGCGTTTTAACTGTAAACGCCCTGGCGCGTTAAGCGGCTGCCATGTCTTCTACAACGACTACAACATCGTCCACCCTTTTGCCGAAAACAGCGGCTGATATGATCTCTAGCGCGGAACCCGATCTGTCCATCGAGCCACAGCACCCAGCGATTTTGGCGAATTGCCGCTCAGTAGCGTTTGCCTCGGCTGGCGATAAATCGGCTTGGCTGGCGCTTTACGCTGACGATGCGGTGCTGCGCGATCCGGTCGGTAAATCTATATTAGACCCAGAAGGCCTAGGCCACCGCGGTAAAGCTGCGATTGCCACGTTCTGGGATAATGTGATTGGCCCAGCGAATATCTCGCTAACGATTCAGCAGCAGATCATTTCCGGTGATCGTCATTGTGCTGCGCTGCAGCAAGTGGTGAATACTCTGCCAAATGGCCAACAAACCACGGTATCGATGCTGGCCAGCTATGCTGTGGATGCACAGGGCTTGATTACTGAGATGTCGGCCTATTGGGATATGCAGGCACTGTTGGCGCAGATGACGCCATCGGTATAGAGCGCCTGCGTTAACGGCGCTAAACAAGGCTTTCATCGACTAAACCTTCACCTTTACGAATCAGATTATGGAACAGCTAAGCATTTCAACCCGATACATAAAAAGTATGTTGAAGTTTGCTGAATTTCGCGACTGCGATATTGATACGTTGCTGGCAAAAGTGGGCACCAGTCAGCAGCTGCTGGCGCAGCAAAAAAAAGTCTCGGTGATGTTTTATGGTGAGTTGTATCACGCAATTATTGAGCAGCTGCAAGATGAGTGGTTTGGCTTATTGCACGGCGGTAACGTGCGTCAGGGTTCGATGCGGTTTTTGATGCGTGCGCTGGTGCACTGCAAGACCCTAGATGAGGCGATCCATCGCAGTTCAGACTTTTTTGAGATATGCCATGGCTATTTGGTGAAGCAGCAGATTGAGCGTGATGGCGACGATTTAATCATTAAATTGTGCAAGCTAGACCATATTGCACAGTCTGAATATCAGCAGATTATTAGTCACACCCCACGCGATATTATCAAGTCGACCCTGTTAGCCCTGCATGGCATCAACAGTTGGCTAACCGGCACCACTATTCCGCTGAAGGCGCTGTATTACCAATTTCCACAATGGCAGGATAAAAGTGCCAATGCCGAAGTCGACATTTTTTATCAGCAAGCTTTTTACGGCTATCGCATCAGCGCTGAATATCTGAATAGCCCGGTGGTGCAGCAAGAACAAAATGTTGATGCCTTTGTCAGCCGAGCGCCCTACTTTGTGTTTTTACACGCACGTAAAGAAAGCTTTATTCAGCAGATTAAAGCGATATTAGGCCGCGCCTTGGGCGGTGCGTTTCCGACCACGGTTGAAATGGCGGCGCAGCTCAATATGTCGGAGCAGACTTTTTTTCGCCGCCTGAAAGCTGAGGGTGTCAGCTATGTGCAGCTAAAAAATGCGATGCGTGCTGAACTGGCGATACACTATTTAAACAACAGTGAACTCAGCAATGAGGCGATCAGCGAGCTGTTAGGTTTTGAAAACCCGTCCACCTTTTACCGTTCGTTTAAAAAGTGGACGGCGCTATCGCCCGGTGAATACCGCAAACGCTTGGCGAAAGCCGTTTAGTCCGTTGCTGTCATATTTTTGTCATTGATATTGTTTCGGTCGCTCGACCGCAATTTCTTTAAGTTATTGATTTCATTATATTGAAATTCCTGTCTTTCTAAGAGCTGATAGTTTTTGCAATAAAACTTGATAGTTTTCAGCCATAGGAAAAAAATTCGCGCTCCGGCATTCTTGCACTATTCTTAATAACAAATAATTCAAAGCATTAACTAAAAGTGTAGGTATTTAACCATGGCTCAATACAAGGCACCCACTAGGGATATTCAATTCGTGCGTGAAGAAATGCTAAATGCATCGGCTTTTTTTGCATCTACCGACTGCTGGCCGGAAGCAACCGCTGAATTGGCAGATGCCATTAACGAAGAATGTGCAAAATTCTCAGAGGAAGTGTTGCTGCCGCTAAATGGCATTGGTGATACCGAAGGCTGTACCTTAAACGATGGTGAAGTCACTACGCCTAGCGGCTTTAAAGAAGCTTACCAGCAATATGTTGAAGGTGGCTGGCCATCCATGGAGGGCCCTGTCGCCATGGGCGGACAAAATCTGCCGAAAACTTTTACCCTGCCCATCAACGAATTTATTGGCACGGCTAACTGGGCTTGGAGTATGTATCCTGGCCTATCGCAGGGTGCGATTCATACGATTCAAGATCACGGCACCGAACAGCAGCAAGATGTATATTTGACTAAGCTGATTGAGGGCTCATGGACCGGCACTATGTGTTTAACCGAGCCGCACTGCGGTTCTGATTTAGGCATGTTGCGCACCAAGGCTGAGCCGAACCCTGATGGCAGCTATGCGATCAGCGGCACCAAAATTTTTATCTCCTCCGGTGAGCACGATATGTCAGACAATATTGTACATATTGTGTTGGCGCGTTTACCTGATGCGCCTGCGGGCACCAAGGGCATTTCTTTATTCATTGTACCTAAGCATTTGCCTAGTGCCGACGGCAGTGCCGGCGAGCGCAACAG
>JABSRR010000218.1 GCA_013215025.1 Pseudomonadales bacterium | reverse complement strand
TGATCAATATCGAGCACATAGGCTTGGTCAATATTGTTGCGCAAAAGCTGATTATCAAAGAGCTTATTCAGCAGCAGGCGAATGCCAACGCCATAACAGCAGAAGTTATGCAGCTGTTAGATAACGACAGCTATCGCAATACCATGGTGCAAGAATTGGCGCAAATAAAAGCCAAGCTCGGCAAAAGTGGCGGCTCGGCGGCAATTGCGGATTTGGCAATTGAAATGATGAGTAGCGCTACACATAAAAATACAAGCGCGGCATAGTCTATCCGCTCCATAGCAGGCTTTTTTGTGTCAGGGTTTAAAAGCGATTAACGCGATATTTATTGTAAGCACAGCATGTTTATGCAAAGCGCTCAGCAGCATACTGCAACGCTTTAGCTTAAAGATAATGTTAGTGGGTAAGGTCAGAAATAGAGGCAGAAGGTGCGTTAATTTTCACCGATTCAATGCCGTTATCGCGAGAAGACTCAGAGCTATATGACTGACTGGTGCCAATCACTTGATGATTGCCCGATTTAAGATTAAATGCAAATTTCCCCCCAGCGGTGGTTTTACGGTCAAACATGGCATCGTCACAGCTATTCTTCATTACCGATTCAATACCATGCATACAGCTGGCTTTGGCCTTATAACCCTCACTGGCCAAAATATTCTGCCCATTTGAGGCCTTGAGGCGAAAACGAAACTCACCGGCCTTATCATTATACACTTCAAAATGTCCTGACATATAACACCTCCTAGATGTGCTATGTTGCAACGCAAGGCGACGCTGCAGTCGCGTAAGCGTTGATGATGTGAAAAATGTAGCGCAACCGCTAGGTCATGCGGGTGAACCCAGTCACGCTGAATGCCTGCCAGCACGACAGCGCTAAACTTTATATAGCAGAAAATTGGGCGAAGAAAAGTGAAAAGCCAAAATAGGCTTGTTCAAACAGCTAGGCGAGCCCACGGGTAGATTGCTGTAGTGCTTCAATCAGTGTCTCAATCGCGCTTTCGCCGCCCTGCTGGGCCAGTGAGCGCAGAGCATCGGGTAAATCGTCACGGTGAATATTGGCGCGATAAATCAATTTATAAGCGCGCTGAATTTGCTGAATACTAGTAGCGTCAAAGCCTCGGCGCTTTAAACCCACTTTATTGATGCCAATCGCCTTGCCCTTGGCATACATCACAAACGGCAGCACATCTTGGGTAATTTTCTCCAGCCCGCCAATCATCGCATTGCGGCCAATCCGGCAAAACTGATGAATGCCGCAGCCGCCGCTAATCGTGGCGTAATCGTCGATGATCACATGGCCAGATAGGTCGGTACTGTTGGCCATAATAATATGATTGCCCAGCTGGCAGTTGTGCGCCACGTGCACATAGGCCATCAGCAGGTTATCGCTACCTACGCGCGTCACATAGTCGTCTTTGGCCGCGCCGCGGTGAATACTCACATACTCACGAAAAGTATTGCGGTCGCCTATCTCAAGGTAGGTAGTTTGGCTGGGGTCGAAGCTGATATCTTGCGGAGCATCGCCAATCGAGCAAAAGCTATGTATCTGATTATCTTGCCCAATCTTTGTAGGGCCATGAATCACCGTATGCGCGCCGATATGGCTGCCGGCGCCTATGCTCACATCAGCACCGATAATGGCATAGGGGCCAACGCTTACCGTGTCGGCTAAGGTGGCGCTGGGGTCGATAACGGCAGTGGGATGAATCATACGGGGCTTCTTACTGTGTGCTTGTTTGTTCTTGCTGTGAAATGGCGTAATAGCCTAGCAGTATAACCCAGCCCAATACACTCCACCACGACTGGCAAGCGACAAAACCCTAGGCCGGCTTTGCCAGCTCATCCAAACTTAGCGATTCCAGCAATGGCGTGCCTACATCTAAGTGTGCAGGAAAGGCAATACGGTTGCCAGTAAGTGCGTAGCCACGGCGCTGATAAAAGGCAATAAGCTCGCTTCGGGTTGATAATACCGACAGTAAGAATTGGCTCGGCTGAAAACTGCGCCGTGCATATTGCTCGGCAGCCTTAAGTACCGCAGAGCCAAGGCCCGCAGCTTGCAGCTCAGGAGACACTGCAAAACTGCCTATGCAAACATCTGGCGGCTGATGATCAAGGCATATACAAGCCAGAATAGTCCCAGCAGCTTTGTATACTAAAAACCGTGAATCTGCTGCGCCGATGCTCTGGCTAATATCCTCAACACTGGCTCGTTTGCCGGCCACCAAGGCCGATTCGTTGGTCCAGCCCTGTGTGCCGCGATAGGCGCGATTTAATAAGGCGCAAATTTCAGCTGCATCCGCTGGGGCAGCCAGACGTAATTGCATATTAAAGCCAGCTCGCGTTTAACAAAGTTTGTCAGGCTGGTAATCGGTGGCTGGCCAAAATTGATTAATTTCTTCAGCTTGCTGCGCTGCAGTAAACGTCTCAAAAAATGTTATAGAAACTGAATAAGTCAGTAAATACTCAAACTAACTATTACACGATATGGTCATTGACATCGTTTTGAATGACTCTGTCATGCCTGTAGAGTAGTCTTTTTGATGTGTCCATTTTGTGTCTTCTGCAACAACTTTTTCATATCCATTGCCGGCGCAAAGAGAATCAGCCTTTTTATGAATTTTTTCACTCATACCTTCTTGCGAAGCAAAGCTATTGCCAAAGGCACTAATCATATAAGTGCCCTCTTCAATTTCTTGTACAGATGCAGGAAACCATGTCGCACAACCGCTTAAAGTGAACATAAATACTACATATAGATATTTCATCATTTATAAATCAAAGTTGTTATTGAATAAAAAGTTTTGGATCTTCAAACCTTACTAAAACAATACCGCAGCTATTACTGTATAGTAACTCTGGTTATGTATTTATTTTGATGCGGTTATTTTAATAATCGAAAACCTGATGAGCAGAAAATAAATAACCTCAATTGCTAAAGCAGTTGGTAATAAAACTTTTATTAAGAAGCCCGGTGAGCCGTAATATTGACCGATAACCACAAATGCAAAAATAAGTAATATTGCTGCACTAAGAAAGGCTGAAATTTTTTCTAAATGTATTGAGCTTTTACAGCTTGTACATTTCAGCTTTATAGGATTCAGTGTGTTTAAAACAGACATAAACGTTATATTTGAAGAACAGTTACTACATTGACTCATTATTTTCACTACCTCTAAACTGAAAAAATTCTTTAGCGTCGCTGACATAGAAAAACCATAGTGCAAAAATAGGCAAAATGATTTTTTCGATCGTGTTTAACCAAGTACCGTCAAAGCCATTGTCTAACATGATAATGATGCTATCAAAAAAATGACCAAGAATTGCAAAGATCAAGACGGAGGAAAAAAGATGTAGGCCGATAATTTTTTTCTTGAAAATATAGATTAATCCTACTGCCTGTAATAAAAACGCAATGCCTAGAAGCACAACTAATATGTAAGCAAAAGAATTTTCAATAGGTAGCCATAACATAAATGCAGACAGTACAAACGGCAAAAGCGAGGTGCTTAAAAAAGATAAAAATAAAACGATGTAGATAAGATATTTTTGCATAAATATAATAAGCTTTAATTAATACTACTTAGCAGTATTAATTAAAGCAATAGCTCAACATGTAAAAAGATAATAATAAGTTATGA
>JABSRR010000217.1 GCA_013215025.1 Pseudomonadales bacterium | reverse complement strand
GGCAAGGTGACCTACCAAGCTGTTGCAGATAATTTGGGCTATGAATATATCGAAGCAGCTCTAGCTATTGCTTAATGTTCTCGGTTTGTTCGGTACAAAAAAGGGGCGGACGCCGCCCCTGGTTATACTTTTGAGAGCCTATTGCTTAATAAACACTAGATGGTGCATAAAAGCTTGTATTGCGTCCATCAATATCAAACGTCAAATTTGAACCTGTATGACTTTGAGTGTTGAAATTATAGGTATCGCCAGATACAAGTTTTGTTCTCAGTATATTGTCGTAAATGACAGGTGAGCCACATGTTAGCTGAGTGCGGTTTGTATTAGCCTGCTCACGAATCACATACACCTCGTAAGCACCATCGACAACACCAACACCATTGCTATTGACAAACAAAGAGGTGCCTTCACTAGCTGCAATCATATAGTGAGACTTACTGTGATGCCCCAAGGATACCACTGCACGCCCCATACGATTACGCTCGTAGAAATGCGTATCAGTTAAGCTCTTGCTCAAAAATGGGATATCGACAAACGCATTGCTAAAGTTCAATGTGTTATGGCAGAAATCGGTAACCACTTCTTCAGATATAGCACCTAACACACCGTCAGGGTCGTAAATGCTAGACGCCATTAGTGCCATACCAGCCGAGGTACCACCAATAACACCGCCTTTATCAAGCACATGCTGTACCGCATTCTGCACCTTGGTTCCTTGCCATTGATTGAGGTAATCAGATTGATCGCCACCAGCAATAAAAATAAACTCAGCACTACGAATAACCCAGTCGACATAATCACTATCCGCTTTTGATCGACTGTCAATAATCAGTGTTTCCACCGAATCTGCAGACATAAGTCCAGATAAATAATCATTGTATGCATCGGTGCCTGAGGTTCTGAGTACGACAACGTCTTTATTAGTACCAATATGTGGACTGACACGATTTGCGAAAGCTTCATCCACATCGGCACCACCACCCATCAATAAAACCGCACCATTATCTGCGGTTAGATTGGCACAAGCGTCATTTGTTGAACCCAGTACGCTTGCTTCTAAAGATGATGGTTTACTCGGGCGAGCACCGTAGTCGCAGTCATTGCCTGAGCCACCACCTGAGCTGTCTTCAGGGAAGGTCACGGTAAGTTCATACCAGCCTCTACCACTATATCGTGATACCTTAAGATAATAAGTTCCAGCATTAGCGGAGTAGCTTCCTGTTTCTGGACGATTTGAAGACGCGCCAGAGGCAACTGCTGAGCCTGATTCCTTATACAAATCCCAATCATAATCATCACGCCTGTGGTGATTCAATGAAATGTCGATTGTGCCGGCTTCTGATACATCAAAGGCAAACCAATCTATAGTATCGTTTTTATTTAAATTTCCATCAATGGATGTATTGCTGCACAGTCCTGTACTTGCATTGCTTTCGGTATCATTCGACCCAGACTCGCTTGTTAAACACGCTTGAGCCGGTAAGGCCATAGAACAGATAAACGCTAGTGATGCTGCTTGTAGGTATTTACTTTTTGTCATTTTATATTCCCCTAACATGAAAATATACGATGATGTCGCTCCATTGCTGTGCGACTTGATTCATTAGTGTGCAAATTTAATTCAGGGGAGGGGAGTTATTCGTCGAACCATTCACTTAAGTGAAAGTCCACCGAACATACATGCAGATCACTAGGGCGACTAAAGATTAGACTATTCATCAGTATCTCCTAGTTAATTGGATTAGAAATGGAAGTTACGTGCTATGTACAATACTAACACCAGCACAGCACTCGAAAATATATAATGCAATATATAAGCCACTTTAGCATATCAAAAGCACTCGAAAATGGAGAACTTTTAAAAGCAGAAGTTAGACAGAGAACACAGGAGGGAAAGCTATAAAGCCACCTCAGCGAAAGGAGATGGCGAAAACATATGAGGAGCGAGTGTTATTACCGCTATTCAACTGACGCCATGTACGCCAATCGTTTCTGCTCACTGTCAATATATCGCAGCCATTGCTTGGCAACCGACTCATGGCCATCAATCTTAGCCGCAAGCTTAAATTCTTTTTGAGCGCTATTCAGGCGCTTCATATTAAACAGTATCAGGCCTTTGAGTATATACGCCCCACCTTCATCTTTAAGCTCGCCAAGCACCAATGCCTTAGAGACATTCTTTAGAGCCAAGTTCCACTCTTGACGCTCTGTATGAATTTGAGCCAACTTAAAAAAGTCTTTTCCCTTCTGTGAGGCCTTTGCTGCTTTCGACATAACATCGATAGCAGCGTCGTACTCTTTAGCGAGCATTAAGGCATCAGCTAAAAGCGATAGGTTTTTAGCATTTTCTTCGACCAAGCCATCTTTCATGCCCTTAATCATGACTTGCGCCGACTTATATGGAATTTCCTGACCTAAGAAGGCATAGGCCAGAGAGACAATTTGAGATTCCTTAGTCAGCATATTTTGATCGTATGCAGTTTCCATCACCGACAGCTCTTTGCCAGATTTGCCCAACTCATTATAAACTGCAGACAGTTGAACCCAATATTGCGCCTTAGGATAATGTGCAATGAGGTCTTGCAAGCAACGCTCCATGCCTTTGAAATCTTTATTCGCATAATACACAGCTCGCTCGATCAATAGCCAACTCTCTTTTGGCTTCTGACCTTTAGCTTCAATAATCGTAATCGCCTTTTTTACCTCAGTTAGGGCTTGATTGTAGCGTTCTAATTGATAAAGAAGCTGTGCTTTTAAAATGTGTGCCTCAGCACCAGGCTTTTCCACTAAATTAAACCAAGCATTTAAGGCATTCAGCGAGCGTTGATAATCTTCTTCAATCAAATACAACTTAGCCAACGAATACTGAGCTGTCTGCGCCAAGCTGTCTGGCAGATTTTCGGTTTTCAAGGTTTGTTCATAAGCTTGGGCAGCGGCGGCGTATTTTTCTTGATTGAAATAGACATAGGCAAACATATTAAAAGTTTGTGCTTTTTCATAAGCATTACGCTTAACTTTCTCTAAGGCTTTTAATTTATCCAAGGCTTTAGAATATTTCTCCTCTTCCACAAGAACACGAACAGCCTCTAATCTTTTATAGATTGCCGGTCGCATAGTTGCACTTCGCTTGGTTCGACGAGGTTTTTTCGCTTGCTCAGGTTTCTCAGTTGCAGCCAAACTCAAGGATGATATTGACAGTGCTGAGCTTGTGCCTAAAGCATAAATACAAATCGACAAAGTCAGGCTTAAAACACGAACTAAAGGTTTATGGTTCATATTTTTCATTCTTAAAACTCAGAATTGTTTGGTATAGGATTAACGTTTGGCACTTTTATCCATTTCAAAGCGGATAATATTTCGAATGCCTTTGACCTCAATCGCTTTGCCATTTTCCATTTTAGGTTTGTATTTGAATTTTTCAGCCGCAGCAATAGCAGCACGATTAAAGATATTGGGCGGATCAGATTCGACCACACGCGCATTTGCCACCGTACCCAATTTAGTCACATCAAATTCCACCACCACATAACCTTCAATGCCACGTTGTGCAGCACGCCTAGGATATTGCGGGGCTACTTTAACAATAGGTAAATACTCGCCATCACCGGTACCACCGGTCAAACCTGCATCGACAGTTAAATCGGCACTTACATTTAATGCCCCGATATCAAATACATTGGCCT
>JABSRR010000216.1 GCA_013215025.1 Pseudomonadales bacterium | reverse complement strand
GATATCAAATACATTGACCTGATTCGCATCTGTGCTTGGTTTAGGCATCTCAGGCTTTGGTGGTTCCTTGGGAGGCGCAGGCGGTTTTTTGGGTTTACGCTCTTTGGTCTGTAAATCATCGTCTTGTGATAGATCGACAAAGTCTACCAGCTTAGCGTATTCAGTTTGCTCTAATACCGATTGACCGGTGCTGATCAAACCCTGCATCATCCAAAAAACAGCAAAAGTAACCAGCAAAGCTAATACAAAGGCTGCAAGCAGTCTGGGTAAAACTTGTAGCAAACTCTCTCCATTTATATTTTCTGAGGACTGAGGCACTGTCATCATAGAGGCCTATTTTTTATCAGTTGCGAGAGAAACATCTCGAACACCTGCTTCACGAGCGGCATCCATAACTGCGACAAGAACCTTGGTTTTAGCTTCTTCATCGGCCTGAACAACAACACTGCCCTGAGGGTTTTCAGCGTGCAAACGCTCAATATTTGCACGAACCTGCCCCTCTTCAACTTTACGTTTATTGATCCAGATTTCACCTAAATCATTAATCGCCACCAAGATACTGGCCCTTGGTTTTGATTGGGAAGTTGAAGCCTCTGGGCGATTTACTTCAATGCCAG
Source organism: Pseudomonadales bacterium (assembly GCA_013215025.1). Taxonomy (NCBI): domain Bacteria; kingdom Pseudomonadati; phylum Pseudomonadota; class Gammaproteobacteria; order Pseudomonadales; species Pseudomonadales bacterium. The sequence continues at coordinate 3,078 of JABSRR010000216.1, read as the reverse complement.
ATTCTTTGACAAAAGAGGCCGTTACAATAAAAAAGATCAACATGATAAAAACGACATCTAGCATTGGCGTAATGTCGATTTCTGTTTCATCGGTTTCCGCGGCAATATTTGAAAAACTGCGTCTCATATTTCTACCTTATTAGTGAATGGCTGCATATCAACTATTTTTAACTCAATTAATGATCAAATGTCATCAAATCATCTATATGTGATTTTTCTCGTTTGATATAACGATCTAACACTGATTGACCCAAAACACCAGTCAAAGCACCGACCATACCCGCCATGGTCGGAATGGTGGCTTTTGAAATACCCGCAGCCATAGCTTTAGGGCTACCGTTACCAATAAACGCCATTACATCAAACACAGCAATCATACCGGTGACAGTTCCCAACAAACCAAACAAAGGACATAAGCCAACTAACATTTTAATCAAAGACATGTTGCTTTCGAGCTGCATTTTTACGCCTGAAATAAGGTCTTCACGAATTCTATGTGCCGACCAGGAGGTTCTTTCCTCACGGGTCTCCCATTCTTGAACAGCTAAATCAACAATTTTATTATGGGAAAATATTAAATACGCTGTCCTTTCTAGAATGAATAACCAAAGCAAAAAAATGACCGCCGCAATCGCATAAAGAACATCACCACCTCTTTCCAAAAATAGGTAAACTGGTTCGTATAATGCATCAATCATTGCCATTATCTCTCTATTCAGCTTTCTTTAATTAAATTCGTGCTTAGGCTGCTTCTGGCATAGATTTCACACCTTGAAGCGCCTCAGCTTTGCGCGCTAAAATGCCGGTAGCACGTTCATCTAACACAAAAATTAATTCTTTCGACTTGTTATTAGCCATAGTATGCAAGAATACACAGGGAATAGCCGCGACCAAACCTAATACAGTGGTTATAAGCGCCTGAGAGATACCACCAGCCATCAGTTTAGGATCACCTGTGCCGAATAATGACATGGTTTCAAATACGTCAATCATACCGGTCACAGTACCTAGCAGGCCCAATAACGGTGCGACCACTGAAATAATTTTTATCCAATTAATACCTCTGGTCAGCTTAGGAATTTCCGCAGAAATTGCTTCTGCTAGATGCAACTCAAGTGTTTCAACGTCTGTGCCTTTATGCTTATTGTAAACTGACATAACACGCCCTAAGACATTGTCTTCTTGAACTTCTTCGGTGTTCATTTGCTTGCGAATACGGGCCGCTTCAGCGGATAAGACAAGCATGCGGTAACATGCCAACAAGATACCCACAAGGGCTAAACCAAGGATGATATAACCCACAACACCGCCTTGATCAATTCGCTCACTGAGTGTTGCAGACTGGCCTTTAATTTTTAATAACTGGCCACGTGAAGGGTCGATCCAAAAACCTGTTATACCTGCTGTAGCTGTCTCTAGCTCTGCAGCCGAACCGTTATAACGCGCACCTGGTTGAGAGGCTAACTCAACAAGTTTTTTTGCCTCAAAGTCATAAACTAAATATTGACCATCGCTAATCGCATTAAAGCTACCTACGCGTACAACATCTTTTGCAACAGTGTCACCTGTAGGCAAAACAACATCTGTTTTATATCTTGCAATTTTGCCTGAGTAAGTCATCTCTCGTTGCATTTCAAACCACAGCTTTTCTAACTCAGCAATAGAAGGCAACTCCGAAGAAGAGCCAGCTTTGATAATCAAGTCGGCCAAAAACTGCTCACGGCCAGGCACTTGAGAGGAAATAATCGAAGCTTCAAAAATACCTTTGCTATCACCAGCCACCTGCTGTAATACGCCGAATAGTTCTTTTAACGATCCGAGACGCTCGGTTAAACGCTCTTGCTGCTGGGCTAACTGGGTTTCATTGGCTGCAAATTCGGCTTCCTTGTCAGCACTTAACTGCTCTAAACGATTACGCTCAGCTTGTTCTTTGAGCAATAAGCTTTCTTGTTGTTTCTTATCTGCCAAGAAACGCTTAATACGAGCATTGTGCTCTTTATTATCTTGGGCCTGACCTTTTTTCACCAAGTTAAGTAATTGATCTAAATCTAAGCCCTGAGCTTGAGACTGCATGCTTATTGCTGAAACACTTAATATAGCAGAGGCAAGACATACCGAGATTTTCTTTTTCATATTCATTGAAATCACCATCTACTTAAATTAATTAACGGGGGCTATCGCTTTTACGGAAAGGGGAGCAGAAACTGGAATTTTAATCAGGTCAGGTGCAGCCTGTTCTCTAGCGATACGTAACGCCATTGTTAGCTTTGACTTATACTCAGCATCTGCTGTCTCAAATCGACGCGTGTCATTATCCCAAAGACCAATATTTTCGCCATCAAGACTTTGATACATCAAAGCTATACGACCAACACGCAAGAAATCAACCTCACGCTCAGCACCATCTAGCTGCATTGTCGCGCGATAGGTTTTAATCGTGCGACCGTAGTCCATCTCTTTTTGATAAGCATCCATCACTTTACGGTACTTCTCAGCAACGCTGACATCACTTCGCCCCATCATATTTTTGAGGCTTTGAATACGTTTCATGCGCTCTGCTTTTTGAAACGGCACATCAGCCTGAACAAACAAATCAATTGCTTCAATCATTTTCAACATCAAGGGTGTAATTTGACGTTCTATCAAGGTTACCTGTTTGATACTTTCATCGATTTGTGCGAGCTCAGACTCTTGAGCGGCCAACTGTTTATTTAACTGCTGAACATAAACTTCAAGACCTTCAACTTCCTTAACAAGCGCGCGATAATCACGCTCAATACTTTTGGTTTGACTATCGACCTTATCAATTTTTACTTGCTGCGCCTTGGCTGAATTTGCGCGCACCTCACCCTTAACAATTGCCGCATCAATACTCGCTGCATGCGCTTGAAATACCATTAGCAAAGTGCAAGAGCTAAGAACAAAGCTCTGCAATGCATTTTTAAAATGAATCATGGATAAATCCTCAAAAAATATATTTTCCATTCCTAAATCACAATAAGTTGAAGCGACCACAGGAAATCAAATTGAATGAGTGTAGAATAGGAAGGTTATTTGCAAGAATATGGCAAAAGCAGT
>JABSRR010000215.1 GCA_013215025.1 Pseudomonadales bacterium | reverse complement strand
AATTTCCTGTCCTGCTTCAGTTCGGGGCGCATAGGTAAGTTGACTGGCCCTTTCAGCCATTATGTTTGCACCTTCACCCGTTGGTATATCTCCTGCTAGCTCTCGCCCTATGCCTTCAACCGCGCCAACTAAACCGCCAACCATGCCGCCAGTCGCGCCCGTTGCCATTGTTAAAGCCGCCTCACCAGCGCCAATAGCCTGATCAGCAAAAGAACGCTCGGGTAACCCTGGAGCCGGTATAGCTAAGTTTTCCTCAGTTGGGATAAAGTCTTGATTAACTGGTGTCGCCGCTTGTTCTGGCCTTAACTGTGGTTGACTTTCAGGCTCATTCATTAAACCCTGTGATTGTGCAAACTTAAATATTTGCTCATCCGTTGCACCTTCAGGAGCGTCTATTTGGAATGAACCACCTGAAGGGGATTGTATTGTTACAATAGGCATTATCTAACCACCTTAAAGCCTGCAAATTCATTGCTACCCCTTTCTTTCATTCTTAAAAAGCTTGCAACAGTTCCGCCTTGGTCTAAGTGCTGTATCTGTTCGTTAAAATAAGCTCTTAACTTTGTTTGTGCGACTTTCTTTTTACCTAAATAGGCTATTAACTCTTCATCATCTAACCCGGTAGGTAATGCTATATTTTTGGCTAAATCTAACTCACCCTTGGATAATGCACCGAATGTTGTAGCGCCGACTACGTCAAGAGCCATTGATCCTTGAATATTATCTAACTCAACTGATGCCGCTTTGAATGAAGGGAACCAATGCTCAATGGCACCAACACCCGCACCTCTTCCTAACACCTCTATTGCCCTATCAAGGTTTTTAACGCCAGCATCTATTTTCTGTATTGCCAAAAATCCTTTATCAATCGTTTTGCCTCTCGATGTTGCTGTCATCTCGGCAAACTTTTCAGCGCCTTTTATAGTTGCTTTTGCATCAGCTAGATTTTGAATGTCACCGCTTTGTATTGCAGATAAAACGGCATTACTCATTGCTCTACCTTTTAAACCTGCTTTAACTTTTCGGGCCGTCACTTGATCCTCTGGTGAAAAGCCCGCAATCAAAGATTCAAACGCTTTCTGTTCTCCTGATTTATTGGTGTCGTTCATTGCTGCCATCCATAAAGATTCGCCTTGTTTTTCTGGCTCCATATCCATAACAATCTGCAAATTCTTTTTAATTATTGGATCTTTTGTTTGCTTTAAAATTTCAGCTAAAAACGGTTGCCTCTCTTCGTAAGTCATTTGAGTAGCCGCTAATGCCAATTGTTTTTGCTTGGCTTGCTCCATTTTATTAATGGAACCCTGTTTAATTTCTACATTCTGATCGTGTAACTCTGCGCTTTGACCCATTTTGACGGCTCTGTCTGATGCCTTTTGAGCTGCTAACTGTTCGTTTTGAGCGTCGAGCATTGAGGTTCTTTCTCGCTGCTCGTTCCTTAGCTGGCCTTTAACATAGTCATCACCAATTTGTTGGCCCTGGTTGAAAGCGCCCATACCTTGACTGTTAAAATCTGTATATTGAAATGGCATAATTAATCCTTAAAATGTAATCGGTGGGTTATAGGTGGTGCCTTGTCTCTGGTTTATTTGTGGGTTGTATGTTGTACCCATCATTGAGTTGTAGCTCGGCATAGCTGGCATTTGGCTATAGTTTAAATTCATTGGCGCACTTGAAGCATAAGGTGATGGCGAACTCGCCCCGTAAGGAGTTGGTGTACCCATGCCCATTGTACTAGATAAAGCGCCACTAACAGTATTTGCCATATTGCCCCACGGATTAGTTATACCCATCATTTCCGCCTGACCCATGCCCATAGCTGTATTTGCCGCTGATGTACCAGCACCAATATTCATATTGGCAACGCTATTCGCTTGGTTCAATTCAGATTGTAAAGTTGTACCTGCTGCACTTTGCATTGTATTACCCATATTCGCAACAGTGCCTTGGTCTAAACCATAAAGATTATTCGTTAGGTTTTGCTCGTTACTTACTTGTTGCCCCGTTGTTCCTTGTAAGATGTTGGCTGCGTTTATACCTGCTGTCTCCCTCATGCCGCCGACAGTTCGACCAGTATCCATTCCAATGTTTGATAAGTTACCGCCTAACTGTTGTAATATTTGCGCCTCTGATAAACCTTGTGTCTTGGCTAGTTCAGAAAGTTGACTAGCAGACATTGTACCTACATCACCCATGCGACTCATCATATTACTGGTATCTCTACCGCCTTGCTGCTGCATCTGCCCCGTAATCGCGCCACCTTGAGCAGAATAACCACCCGCTTGATTTGCTGCGTTTTGCCCCATATTAACAGCACCGCGATATCGGTTTAATTGCCTATCTACATCAGCCGCCGCCTGTTGTTGTGCGTTTAGTTGGAATCTTCCCTTTGTGTTTCCTGACCCCATGCCGCCAGTTACCGCCGCATTTCTACCTAATGAGCGTTCACTTTCCATTAGTGCCAAGTTGTAAGCTGGGTCGTTAATTAATGCGTCATCAAAAGCTTGCTGTCCTCTTGTTCCAGTTAATGCCATGTAAGGGTTTAACGCTTCCTTACCTGCAGACATGTAAGGTTGTTGATATCCGATAGCTCTATTCACACCAGCTTCTACACTTTGAACACCTGTCCTTGTTCCAGCTTGCCCGGCATCTATGCCTTTCTGATGTTGACCTAGCGAAAAGTTTCTACCCTCTTCAATGTCACCCCTAGCACCGCCGAACCTAGTTCCCATCGCAGACAGAGCACCCTCCGCTCCTGCCATCATATCTGTCCTTGCTTGATCGCCAGCCGAAACAACTGATTGTTCAGCACCCATAAAACCCGCATTTGTTCCGGTGGGCATTGTTATATTTTGCTGTTGCAAGTTCGGCGCTTCTCTTGGTATAAATTCGCCCTCCATAACTTGTTGAGCTTGAACAGGTGAGGCTTGTTGGGCTTGTTGGGCTTGGTTCCTCTCTTGTGCATCCCGAATACGCATCATATTCTCATCACTACCTGGGTCCCGACCCATGAACTTTTGAGGGGTAAAATCATCCATTCCCATTGATCTAACTGGCTCTTGTGCCACTTGACCTTGTGACACTTGATCAGGTTGGTTGATCATCTGTTGCTGACCACCCATGCGGAAAGTGCCATCAGTCTGAGCGAATGTTTGAGGCATTTGGCTTGCTTGTGATTCTGGCATAGCCGGCTTTATACCACCTAACTCTCTACTTTGCGCCTCAGTGTTACCTTGTTGATCGACAGGTTGGTTTTGTGCTGGTGCTGGTAGCCCAAGCATTGCATGTAATGCGTTTTGTCCGCCTTGTGATATCATCCGCTCAACGTTTTCTGCTGAGTTAGTCAATAATTCACTAGAAGAAATTTGCGCTTGTTGAAACATATCTAACGTGTTCCGCATGGTATCGTTAAACGTTGCAATAGCAGACGGGTAAGTCTCGTTAATAACCCCTATAGCTTTTTGTCTAGCTACAGAATCTAAATTACCAGCCCTTTCAGTTGCCGCCGCTGCTGCTTTAGCTTGCTTTTTTTGTTGTTTATTGGCTTGGTAATCCCCAAATAATTTCAAACCTACCGTTGCCGTAATTACCCAACTCATAATTCAATCCTTAACCTTTTGATTTCTTCCAGCATTACAATGTCATTAACATTGTCAGTTATAAACTCTTCTTTTATTTCGTCTACGTCTTTGCTATTTGTCGGGTGAATACAAACCCAAACAGTATCCTCTAGCGCGTAAAATGATCTTT
>JABSRR010000214.1 GCA_013215025.1 Pseudomonadales bacterium | reverse complement strand
TTTCCTTTTGGACAGTTTATTTTTTTTATGGAAATGCGTCAAAAGTGAAGGATCTGCCACAGAGTCCCTCGCTAGTTTATTTACGAGATAACTACTCATGTTGAAGCTTTGGTGTCAGCGGTCGCGCTGTTTAAGGGATTTCGGGGATCTGGTGATCAGATATGCTGCAGGCCATAAAAAAATCCCCTCATTTAGTCTGGAAAAACTAGCCGAGGAGATCTAAGTCCCTTTAATCGAAAAAAATAAGGGAATTGGCTATGTTTCATTTGTTCTCCTCTGAGTCTACATTTTTCCAAAAACTTCTTAAATATGACCACGATAAGATCGCCGAGCTAAGAAAGCTGGGATGTCCTCATTGTCGGGGAAAACTAGATCAGGCAAACTTTCGTCGCAAGCCGCGATGCCCTTTTGGCGATCTTCCCGAAGAGTTTCATATTCGTCTCAGCCTTTGCTGCCGCAAGCAGGGATGTCGCAAGAGGTGCACTCCTCCGTCTCCTAGGTTCTTCGGACGGCGGGTCTATTGGTCCTTGGCGATGCTTCTAGTTTCAGCGCAGCTGTTATTCTCTGGGCCGGACGCCCGCACCCAGAAACGGTGGCTGCTGTGGTGGAATGAGGACTTTGTACAATCTTCAGGCCACAAGGCTATCCGAAGCTACTTCTACTCCAGTGTTCGTGGTACCGATACGGAATACCCTTACCTCCTGTTGGAGCAGTCCCAGCATAATGATGAGTCCATCCTTAATCTGCTTTCGATGCTAGCCCTATGTTTTTCACATTCCCCGTTGGGGATAAGTGCACGATAAAATTTGGCCCTGTGATTGACGCAGAAGTTGGTAAGAGCTTTCTATGACTTATATATTTATTGTGACCTCCTTTTTAAATCGATGTTTAAAGGAGGATGTGAATGACCGGATCGAATGGACCACCAAAAAAACGGGAAATTGGTCAGTTCCGCTTTTCCATAGTCGGGGGAATTCTAGCTTGCCCGCCGACGGATGATAGCCTCATAACCGAGCTTCGCCGCTTAGCAAATATTCAATGGTTGCACCCTGTCACCAAGGAGCACCGGACCTATAGCGTCGGCACTATCGAGCGGTGGTTTTATATTGCTAGAAAAGCCCGTGACCCTGTCGATGCTCTCTGTAGCATACCCAGAAGGGATCGAGGTCTCAGCAAGATGGTGACAGAGACCGTCAAGTCTCTAATCTGTGACCAGTATCAGCGGCACCCAGATTGGACCAAATCTCTACACCACTCAAACTTGAAAGTCCTCATGCATAAAGATCCGTCTCTTGGCAAGTGTCCGTCCTATTCTACACTCAGGAGGCATATGAATTCCGAGGGTATGAAGAGACAGCCAAGACCAAAAAAAGAGACGCCTGGCCGCCAACTCGCTCGTGACCGCCTAAACTCCCGTGAAGTCAGAAGCTTTGAGATGGAGTATGTTTCTTCCTTGTGGCATTTAGACTTTCACCATGGCTCCCGCCAGATTCTTAACTCAAAAGGCCAGTGGGAGAAACCTATCTGCCTCGCCATCCATGACGACCATTCGCGTCTCTGCTGCCATATCCAGTGGTACCTTAGTGAAAGCTGTGAAAACTTGGTCCATGGACTCTCTCAAGCTTTTCTGAAGCGAGGCCTTCCAAGGTCTCTGATGACTGACAACGGCTCTGCAATGAAAGCCGACGAATTTACCCAGGGACTATCCCGGCTGGGTGTCATCCACGACCCATGTCTGCCTTACTCTCCCTATCAGAATGGCAAGACAGAGCGATTTTGGGCGATCCTCGAATCAAGACTCATGCCGATGCTGCCAAACGACAAAGATCTTGATCTGAGAGAATTGAACAAATTCACCATCTCCTGGGCTGAAATGGGCTACAATAAAGAAACCAACAGAGAAACCGGCCAGCCGCCTCTGGATCGCTTTATTTCCAGCCAAGATGTCTCTAGACCCTCGCCCAACCCGGAAGCACTAAAAGAAGCCTTCAGAGGCAGAATTACGAGACGACAAAGGTCCTCCGATGGCACCGTGACGGTCCATGGCAGGCGCTATGAAATCCCATATGCTTACCGTCATTTCGAATCACTTCTTATGCACATTGCTAAATGGGATCCCTCGTTTGTCCATTTGGTCGATCCAGACACTGATAAATTGATGGCTAGGCTTTGGCCGGTGGACAACCAAGGCAACTCTGATGGATTAAGACGAGCAACGGGAAATGACAGGTTGCCAATGCCTGTCCCAGATCCCGAGGCTGCACCACTATTGCAAAAATACTTAGAAGACTTTGCCGCAACAGGCATGCCTTTGCCCTATATCCCACAAAACGAAACCCAGGAGTCTTAATGAATAACAGGAGTTTACTATCTATGTATGGGCTTAAATGGAATCCTTTTTCGCCGGAAATCCCGAAGGAAGGTCTGATCACGAATGACCGGACAGACAAATTCATCTGGAAAATCGAAAACCTGGTGATGGATGGGGGTTTTGCCATGATCTCCGGAGACCCCGGCACCGGAAAATCAGTCGTCCTTAGGCTGATAAACGACAAACTGGAGGGGATGCGTGACTTGACAGTGGGCGCACTATCGAGGCCTCAGAGTGCAATTGCCGACTTTTACAGGGAGGTAGGCAACCTCTTTGGAATAGAACTCAAAGGGAGTAATCGATTCGCCGGGTTCAAAATCCTAAGGGAAAAGTGGCACAACCATATCGAATCCAGCCTGCTCAGACCCGTACTTTTAATAGATGAAGCCCAAGAAATGCCCGCGACGGCTCTCAACGAGCTTCGTCTACTGTCGAGTACGGAATTCGACTCTAAGAATATCCTGACTGTGGTGCTCTGCGGGGACAGGCGACTGCCAGAAAAGTTTCGGATGCCTGATTTGATCCCTCTTGGCAGCCGCATCCGAACTCGGCTTGTTATGGAGGCCGAGACCAAAAAAGATTTAGCCGAATTCCTGGAACAATCCATAACCCTCGCAGGAAATCCAGGACTCATGACTCCGGGGCTCATCAAAACGCTTGCGGAACAGTCTTCAGGTAACTACAGAGCCATGTGCATCATGGCAGGGGAGTTGCTAGCGGAGGCATTCTCCAATAAACAATCTCAGCTAGATGAACAGATATTTTTTGAGACCTTTGCACCTCATAAAAAGGCTAGAAAAAAAGGAGCGCGATCATCATGATGTTAGAGCACATAAATCTTGAGAATATCGAAGAAATCTTAGCTGCGGTTAGACGGGAAATCGAAGAAGCCCTGGTGATCATAGCTGCCATAAGAAAGGAACGCTCATATCAGGACCTCGAGACACTTTTCTGATGGAACGCTGGCCTAATCATAGGTCAGCCACTCTTGCTTCCCTAAATTAGCACGAACGACCACCCCTTAAATAACGTGATTGCTCACACTAGAAGTACAGTAACAATGATATTCAATACGGCCATCAATGACTCTACCGCAGCTTTAACACCTGGCGGAACGTCTTCTTGTTCAAAAGCTTTTTCAAGCTGCTCTTTACATTGATCAATCTGACTTCGGATGGACGCCTTTGTCACCTCTGGACCTCTACGGACTCAGGTTGCCACAACTCTAACTCTCAAGAAGAACTATAACACGGTTTTTTTATGCGGGATTTTTGTCCTGAGGATCGATTGTGAGGGGTAGTGAAAATTTTTTAGAGAAGCACCATCTGACTAGAATTTACGTGCCGCAGAAAGGCAAATGGATATCACTAAGGATGATATTTACAGCCTTGAGAAGGGGGAAGGTAAAAACCAAAAATTCTACCAAAACCCTGTCAAGTAA
>JABSRR010000213.1 GCA_013215025.1 Pseudomonadales bacterium | reverse complement strand
CCAATAGCAGTATGCTCATGGCAGCATGGCCAAGATTAAGCATAGTTACCTTAGCAGGGTCAGGGCCCAGCTGACCCATCACCGCCTGCAGTATGAAAACACTGAGCGGCAATGCTAAGACGACAAAGATCGACAGTGCCTGCATAAACTTAAGCATTAGAAATATCGCTGTAAGTTCATACCTTTATAGAGCCCTGCAACTTGCTCGGCATAGCCATTAAACAGCTGTGTTTTTTGTCGGGTAAAATCAAAAATACCCGCAGGCAAGCGCCGCTCTGTAGCTTGCGACCAGCGCGGATGATCTACCGCAGGGTTAACATTGGCATAAAAGCCATACTCATTAGGTGCCGTTTGCTGCCAGGAGGTAGCCGGTTGTGTGTCAGTAAAGCGAATCCCAACAATGGATTTAATGCTTTTAAAACCATACTTCCACGGCACGACTAAACGAATCGGCGCGCCGTTTTGTGGCAGAATTTCTTTGCCATACACGCCAACGGCTAGAAGCGTTAAATCATGCATGGCTTCATCAAGGCGTAAACCTTCTTGATAGGGCCAATCAATTAAACCCGAAACCGAACGAATGCCCGGCATTTGTTTTGGGTCGGCCAGTGTTTCGAAAGCAATAAACTTTGCCGAAGCACTGGGCTCAAGATACCGAATCAGATCAGCAAGCGGAAAACCCACCCAAGGGATCACCATTGACCAGGCCTCAACACAACGCAATCGATAAACACGCTCTTGCAGCGGGAAACGCTGCAGAATGTCTTCTAAATTAAGCTTACCCGTTTTTTTCACCAGGCCCGACACCTGTATCGACCAAGGCTCGGTTTGCAGCAGCTGCGGCGCTAATCTGGCAGGGTCTGACTTACTGGTGCCAAACTCATAAAAATTATTATAGCTGGTTACATCCTTGAATGGGGTGAGTGACTCGGCTGTAAAATAGCCTTGTTGCTGCATCGACAAACCAGCCGCCTGATACTTTAAAGTACGTAATTGACTATGTTTGTTGGCTAAGGCCTGATTGCCAAGCAATAGGCCAGCCGCGCCCAGCCCTGTCGACTGCAGTAGTTGGCGCCGATTCATATAGCTGGTTTCTGAAGTGATCTCAGATGAGGGAATATCGCTGGGCGTTCGAATAAGCATATCTAATCCTTGTTTTTAAACTATACGCAAGATCGACGACAATCGAACAGCGATCCAACAGAGACCCAACAGCGCTAGGCCAATCACACTGTTAACGCCTTAATGAATAAAGCCGAGAAGCCTATTAAAACAAGACTATCAAAACGAGACTATGCAACAGGCTTCGGCTTACCCAGTAAGACAATGAACGACAAATTATATAAGGTAATTAATATTAATAGCGCTTTAGGAGGGTCTATTCCGATTAATGCAAAAGCCATGATAATAATTAGTATAACGGTAAACGGCACCCGCCCGGTTAAGTTGATACCTTTAAAACTGGTGTATTTTAAATTTGAAACCATCAACAGTCCGCAGCATAACGTAGCCACCGCCACAGCAATAGAGGCTGCCACGGGCAGCGCGTCACCGACATAACCCAAGTCGGTTGCCGTCCACAATAATGCAGCCAAAAACGCCGCTGAGGCGGGACTCGCCAAACCAATAAAAAAACGCTTATCGGTTGCCGGCGGCATCGTATTAAAGCGCGCCAAACGCAGTGCAGCGCCGGCCACATAAACAAATGCTGCCATAAAGCCAACTTTGCCCAAGTCTCCCAATGCCCAGGTAAACATCGCAATCGCTGGCGCCATGCCAAATGAGATCATATCAGACAGACTATCGTATTCCGCGCCAAACTTAGTCTGCGCATTCATCATGCGCGCTACTCGACCGTCAGCAATATCAAAAATCATCGCCATAAAAATGGCTATCGCAGCCGCTTCAAACTTACCTTGCACCGAACTTAAAATAGAATAGAAGCCAGAAAACAGCGCAGCCGTGGTAAATAGATTCGGTAAAATATATACCCCTCGCTTACGCACGACTTTGCCATCCTCGCTCACCTCTTCATCGACATCACCGACTGGCAAAATATCATCAAGCTGATTAATAATTGACGCCTCAAGCTGTTCTTCAGAAGCGCTATGCTCTGAAGCTTGCTGCGCTTGCGACTTCGACTCTTCACTAGACTGACTCATAAATACCCTTAGGCGAATGGATTATTGCAGTAACTGAGGCTGCGCATTATCCCAGAATGCTTGCAATGTCGGTAGCTTAAGTTGCTGCTCCAGTGCACAAATACCTATCTGGAACGGCTCCAGCGTGGGCGCTGACTCAATGATTTGAATTTGATCGCGCATCGGACTGTGCTGTATGACCAATTCTGGCACTAAGCCTACCCCCAAACCTAAAGCCACCATTGAAACAATCGCCTCATGACCGGATACCGTAGCATAAATATTAGCTTGCTGCTTGCTTGCCGCTAACCAGCGGTTTAATCGCGACCGCGTCAGGCCACTATCGGGAAAAATCATCGGCAGTTTCGCAGGGTTAATTTCAGGCATATCGTTCTGCATTGCTGCCACCTGCTCAGTAATAAGACCAGCCTGCGTTGGCATGATAAAATGCAGCGGACTGAAGCTAAGGGTTTTAAACGCAATACCTTTTGGCAATCGCTCAGGCTTTGCCGCAATCGCAATATTGACCTCGCCCTGCAATACTAAATCCAAAGCCTGCGCCTGATCACCAGTTAATAAGCTCAACTCTACGGCCGGGTACTTGGCCCTAAATTCTGGCAGCAAAAATGACATTACACTGTAACTTGCCGTGACTGAGCTAAAAACACTTAGCTCGCCGCCGATAGCCTTGGATTGTGCATCTAAGTCATATTGCAACTGGCGATATTGCATTAGGGTTTGTTCCGCGAAACGCTGAAAACGTCGACCTGCATCAGTAAGCTGCACATTGCGATTATCTCGCACCAGCAGCTGCACGCCCATTTCTTTCTCTAAGCGCTGAATCGAACGCGTTACCGCCGCCGTGGTGATAAAACACGCTTTTGCGGTCTTAGCGAAGCTAAGCTGCTTTGCCATTGTTAAAAATAAATCTAACTGCTTGATGTCCATGCGCACACCCAGTATTAACTAAAGTGCAATATTCTATTAAAAATATATCAATTTACGCAATGTAAATCTTGCACTACACTTGCCGCAAATTTTTAGACGATAAAACGTTTTGGAGTACTTTATGGCCAATTATTTTAACTCACTGCCACTTCGCATTCAGCTCGAAGAGCTTGGCAAATGCCGCTTCATGGATAAATCAGAATTTGCTAATGGCGTTGATTACATCAAAGGCAAAAAAATCGTGATTGTTGGTTGCGGCGCTCAAGGCCTTAACCAAGGTTTAAACCTTCGTGACTCTGGCTTAGACGTATCTTACGCACTTCGCCAAGCCGCGATTGATGAGAAGCGTCAGTCTTTCTTAAATGCTTCTGAAAATGGTTTCACTGTCGGCACTTACGAAGAACTGATTCCAACAGCTGATATCGTCATGAACCTTACGCCAGACAAGCAGCATACGTCGGTTGTGACGGCTGTGATGCCATTAATGAAAGAAGGTGCTTGCCTAGACTATGCGCACGGCTTCAACCTGGTTGAAGAAGGCATGCAAATTCGTAAGGACTTAACCGTAACCTTAATGTGCCCTAAGTGCCCAGGCTCAGAAGTACGTGCTGAATATGTTCGCGGTTTCGGTGTACCAACGCTTATCGCGGTTCACCGTGAAAACGATCCTAATGGCGACGGCATGAAAATCGCTAAAGCATTAGCCGCAGGTACCGGCGGTCAC
>JABSRR010000212.1 GCA_013215025.1 Pseudomonadales bacterium | reverse complement strand
TTGAAGGTGCTGGTGGGCGTATTGTAGACATCGGTGATGGCGATACGATTGAAATTGATAATCAGCCACCATTATCAGTGGGTGGTCAGTATATTGATACTTCGGTTACCTGTGAGAATACTGGTAACGGTGAGACTGTTTGGTACGATCCATTTAACAAACAAAATGCGGCTGACAACGATGCATTTAAAACAGATGCCAAGCGCCGTGGTGAAGCCGAAATGCTTAGTTGGGATGCAACCATTTCTACCATGGACTTGTTTGAGTTGCCTGCTGGTAGTGTTGCTGCTGCATTTGGTGTCGAATATCGTAATGAGAAAATTAACGATGTACCTGCTGGCGTCACAGTTGCTAATGAAAAAACTAACGATCCAGTATGGGCATATGCGGGCACAAGTGCCGATTATGAACGCACCTCTACCGCAGCTTTTTTTGAAATGGTTGCTCCTTTGGCAAGTGGCTTAGAGGCAACTCTAGCTGGGCGTTTAGATCATTATGATGATTTTGGTACCGACTTTAACCCTATGGTTCGCTTACGTTATCAGCCGTTAGATCAACTAACCTTCCGCGCTAATTGGTCGACATCATTCCGCGCTCCATCGTTGGCGCAAGCTGGGCAAGGCACTCGTTTAACTAGCCATACTTTTAGCTGTGAGAATTTGCCGTCTGATCTGGATAACCCTGTTACGGGTGATGCGGCTAACTTTTGTGATGGTACAGATGTAGATGTTGCCGATATCGACGGTGTGACAGAAGGACTTAATACCGAAGAGTTAGGATCTGATGACTTAGAAGCAGAAACCGCTAATAACTACGGCTTTGGTTTTGTATTAACACCTAACGATGATATTACTTTGAGTGTCGATTGGTGGCGTATTGAATACGATAACCTCGTATCTGCCTTTAATACTGATGTGGAACAATCTTGGATTGAAGAGCAAATTCGTGATGGTAATTATGTGTTAGGTAGTAATCTTTCGGATCTATCTTCAGGTAATGCTGGCGTATTGATCGATGAAAATACCGGTGAAATACTAGATACCCACTTTCAGTTATTTAATACTGGTTTCCAAAATGTCGAAGGCATTGATTTAGCCTATACTCAATACTTTGATCTGAATAACTACGGTACCTTGAAGTGGATGGTAGATGCTTCTTACTTAGTAGAGTATGAAGAAAAAGTTTGTAAATCTTGTGAAGTTGATCAATTGGCGGGAGAGTACTCTTACCCAAGTTTGAAAGCTAGTACTGGGCTACGCTGGAGAAAGAATAACTGGTCAACAAGTGTCTTTGCTAATTATACCCACAGCTATGAGGAAGATGGTACGGATGATCGTGTAGGTGGCCCTACCACTGATGAGCTGGCAGAGATTGGTATCGATGTTGCAGACATTCGTGATGTGCCTTCATGGACGGTTTGGGATCTAAACGTTAGTTATGATTTCGACAGTGGTAGCTATTTGTCTTTTAATGTAGACAATGTGTTTGATAAAGATGCTCCTCGTACCTACAGTAACTATGAGGGTGTAGATTTTTACAATCATAATGTTATGGGTCGAGCATACAGTGTTCGTTACACCCACGCTTTCTAATCGAAGATACTGTTAACTGTAAATAGGGCAGTTTACTGCCCTTTTTTTAACCCTGGATTTTATGTCATGCAAAAACAACAGCAAATCAAAGCTGCCACGATGCCAGATACATATTTGATTCTGTTGGCGGTAATTATTGTCGCTTTTTTGGTGACGTATTTTATTCCTGCTGGCAGCTTCCAGCTGGAAACCCAAGTACAGGCGGATGGATCTGAGAAAGCGCTTCTCAATCCAGAGAGTTTTTCACTCGATTCAGCGCAAGCACAGGGTGTGCCGTTATTTGCCGAAGGAGGTAAAATTGGCCTGCTCAATTTACCTTTTGAAGGGCTAGTCTCGGGCAATAAATATGGCTCAGCGATAGGTGTTTTTGCCTTTATTTTAATTACCGGCGCTTCCTTTGGCATGATTATGGCCACAGGTGCCGTCGACCGTGGTTTGATTCGGCTAATCAGTATAAGTGGCAAAGCAGAGGTTCTGTTTATTCCACTTATCTTCATAAGTTTTTCTTTAGGTGGTGCAGTATTTGGTATGGGAGAAGAAGTCATTCCCTTTGTCTTAATATTGGTGCCATTCCTGATTACTTTGGGTTATGACAGTATTACAGGCGTACTAGTAACTTATGTGGCAACACAGGTTGGTTTTGCAACATCATGGATGAACCCTTTTTCTGTCAGCATTGCACAAGGTGTTGCCGGTCTTCCTTTGCTATCGGGTTCTGGTTTTCGCATGCTGATTTGGGCTTTCTTTACCTTGCTAACCTTGCTTTATACCTTGCGTTATGCACAAAAGATTAAAGCGTCACCGCATTTGTCTTTAGCGTGGCACAGTGACGATTATTTTCGTTCCGAGCAGCCTCTAAGTATTGATTGTAACAAGCTAACATGGCATGACCGTTTGGTGCTGGCCACATTAGTAGCAGGCATTACTTGGATCATATGGGGTGTTACCGTAAAAGGCTATTATTTGCCAGAGATTGCGAGCCAATTTTTTGCTATGGGTTTGATGTGTGCAAGCATTTCTGTTGTTTATAAACATAACGAATTTACTGCAAATCAAGCAGCAGATGCATTTAAGCAAGGTGCTGCTCAGTTGCTTCCTGCGGCACTGATTGTTGCATTTGCAAAAGGTTTAGTTTTATTGTTAGGTGGAGATGATCCATCTTCACCAAGCGTGCTTAATACCATGCTTTATTCTGTGTCTCAATTAGTGACGGGTTTGCACGAGATGGTATCAGCTTGGCTTATGCTGGTTTTTCAAAGTGTGTTTAATATATTTGTTACCTCTGGCTCTGGCCAGGCTGCCTTAACCATGCCTTTGATGGCGCCGCTGTCAGATTTGGTTGGCGTAAGTCGTCAAACGGCAGTACTGGCATTTCAGCTTGGTGACGGTCTGACCAATATTATAGTGCCTACATCGGCGTCTTTAATGGGTTGTTTAGGTGCGGCGCGCCTAGATTGGTCACAATGGCTGCGTTTTATTATTCCTTTGCAAGCCTTTTTATTTTTGTTGGCCTCATTGGCCATGTTTATTGCTGTATATTCTGGATTTTAATAGATCTATCATGATAAAACTTATTCGTAATGCTCAAGTTCACTCACCAACGCCTTTAGGTGTTTGTGACATTCTTATCGCTGATAAGCGTATTGTTAGAATTGATGAAAAAATTGAAATTAATGGTGATGATGTCGAGATCATTGATGCCCATCATCGTATTGTGGCGCCAGGCTTAGTTGATAGCCTTGTTCATATTTCTGGTGGTGGTGGTGAGGGTGGCTATGCCACGCGTACCCCAGAGTTGAATGTAGTTGATGCAGTAAAAGCCGGTGTTACAACAGTAATAGGAGCCTTAGGCACCGATGCTACCACCAGAACCTTGGGTGAACTTCACGGCAAGGCAAAAGCATTAAATGAGCAAGGTATTAGTTGTTTTCATTATACCGGCGCTTATCAGGTACCTGTGCCGACAATGACAGGCAATATACGTAACGATATGATATATATCGATACCGTTATAGGTGTTGGTGAGCTGGCAATTTCTGATCACCGTAGCTCACAGCCTACAGCGCATGAGTTAGCACGTATCGCCGCAGATACGCATGTTGCAGGCTTGTTAAGTGGCAAGAAAGGTGTGGTAAGTATTCATGTTGGTGACCATGATCAACATTTGAACTTATTGCATCAAGTAGTCGAAGAGTTTCCTGAGAGTATATCACAGTTCTACCCGACGCATATGAA
>JABSRR010000211.1 GCA_013215025.1 Pseudomonadales bacterium | reverse complement strand
TCAATCGTTTAATGAATAAAAATGCAGAGTCAGTGGTGCATGACGTTGATGTATTGGTTTTTATGGTAGATGCGCTGGTTTGGAATAAACAAGACCAACATGCGCTGGACAAGCTGAAGTATGCAGAATGCCCGGTGATTTTAGCGATTAATAAAACCGATAAAGTTGATCAAAAAGCTAAGCTGCTTCCCTATATCGAACAGCTAAGCTCACTGCGTGAGTTCAGCGATATCGTACCCTTAATTGCCAATCGTGGTGAGGGCGTCGCCGAGTTGGAGGCATTAATTCGTCAGTACCTTCCGCAGTCGCCTGCCTTTTTTGACCAAGATCAGCTGACCGATAAATCTGAGCGCTTTCTGGTAGCCGAAATTGTGCGTGAAAAAATTATGCGCCAAACGGCAAAAGAAATTCCATATGCAGCAACCATTGAAATTGAGAGTTTTAAAGAAGATCCGAAGCTAATAACCATTCATGCGCTGATTTTGGTTGAGCGTGACAGTCAAAAGTCTATTATTATTGGGCAGCGCGGCAGCCGTTTAAAGCGGGTGGGCAGTGATGCAAGACAAGATATTGAAGAGTTGTTAGGTAAAAAAGTATTGCTCAAGCTCTGGGTTAGAGTTAAACAGGGTTGGTCGGATGATGAGCGTGCGCTTAATTCGCTGGGTTATGGGCCTGATATTGATCGCTAGCTGTGAAATCTAAAACGCATCTGACTCAGGCCTATTTAATACAGTTAACCGCCGTTAAAGAGCACGATGCTGTAGCGCAGTGCTTTACCCATGATTTTGGCTTGCTCAGTTTTTACTGCAGCAATCTATACCCCGCCAAGCGCCAAAAATCCTCTACATCATCAGCAAAATCAATAGCAAAAGCAGAAACAACGCTGGCACAGCTACAGCCGGCCTGTTTACTTGAAATCAGCTTTCGCAGCAGTCGACATAGCAGCTTAGCCAAACCCTTAGAGATACAGCGGCTCAGTGTGACGCCGCCGTTAGATGCAGAGCAATTAGCCTTATTGTCCTATCTACATGAGCTACTGCGTTTATTTAAGCCTGAGTCAGATGACACGCAGCAGGGTTTATTTTTACGCTACCAGCAATGTTTAGTCAGCCTGTTCGAATCCACGTCAAATCTGCTTGCAATGCGCCGATTCGAGGCCTTGCTGCTAAGGCAGGCAGGCTGGCCGATCAATTTACAGCTTGATATAAATGGCCAGCCGCTGCAGCGCGAAAGCCCCTATTGCGTTACTCCTGCAGGTTTACATCCTGCATCAGCGCAGGATGATCAGCAGGCTGTCTTTAGCGGTGCAGCCATTACTGCATTTGTGGCAGCAGACATAGCTTCTCAGCATCAGGCGGCTGCTAAACGGCTATTTCAGATCTGCTTTCAGCTATTGTTTCCGACGGTGCGCTTAAAAAGCCGTGTATATTTACAGCAGCTGATCCAATATCGTCAAGGTTAGTGTAACAGCGGCTTTAACAAAGCTTGCAGTTTTCTTTGACGCCCGCTCGATTGCCAGCATTACCAGCGCAAGAACCTTAATCGGCAATTACGATTATGATTGATGCGAAACAGTTTGAGGCTAATCAGCTAGAGCCAGAGCCAGAACGTAAACTAAGCCTAAGCGGAAAGCTGGCTTAATGCGGCTTGCAATGAATGGGCGTCACGCCAGCTAGCAATAGCATCGGCGCTAGCCTGCAGCTGCTGAAATTGCTGTGCTAACTGTTGCTGACTAGCAGCGGCTTTTAGTGAATTTTCAAGGGTCTGACACTGTTGTTTAAACTGCGGCACACCGGTATAGCAGCAAGCGCCATGCAGTTTATGACTGAGTTCCTGCATCGCGTGATAATCGTTGTCTACTAACATCTTGCCTAAAGATTCAAGAGACGGCGTTAGCTCATGAAAAAACATATCAAACATATCTATCGCCAAATCGGCTTTGAAGTTTGCCAATTTTAAGCACAAATCAGGGTCAACCGCGGGGAGTGGGGCAAGGTTTTCAGCTTTACTGCACAACTGCACGATGCTCTGCAGAAGCGCCTCTTCATTAATGGGCTTGGTTAAATACTCAGCGAAGTGAGTTTTTAACAGACGTTTTTTCTCATCCAATTGCATATTAGCCGTGAGAGCGACAACCGGGGTTTGCTGATTCAGGCTTGACTCACTTTTGATCACCTCAGTAGCTTTTATACCGTCGATGATTGGCATTTGAATATCCATAAAAATAATGTCAAATGCCTGACTATGGGCAATTTGGATCGCCTCTTCACCATTTGTCGCGGCGGCCACATTGGCGCCGAGGTCACGCAGTAAAATATGCAATAACTTTAAGTTAGCCGGTTGATCATCGGCGATTAAAATATTAATGCCTTGCAGTTTGGAAGATTGCTCTTCAGTATGCATCGCATAGTCGCTATGCTCGTTAAATACCGCTTGCAAAGAGCGCTGCAAACGCTGTTGTACTAGCGGTTTTAAACACAGCTGAAAGTTTGCGTGTAGGCTAATAAACTGCTCTATTTGCTGATGAATAGGCGTTAAAACCAATACCTGTTGAAGCGGATAGTTAGCTAGTCGTTCAAGCTGCGCTAACTCATGATTGATATCGGCGTCGGCTTTAATGCTGTACAACACAATGCCGTTAGAGTGCTCAGATAAATAATGATGAAATGCATCTAGTTGATCAAAGCAGCTGACTTTCAGGCCAAACTCTTCCAGTAAGTGACGAGTAGACAGGCTAAGCAAAGAATGTGTTTCAAATAATATGACAGCCTCATTTGGCCAGGGCTGGTAGTCGCTTTGATGCTGCGAGTCGGCTTTTTGCAATAATATATTGAATGAAAAGGTTGTGCCTTGGTTAGGCTTTGACTCAACATGAATATCACCATGCATTTGACTGATCAGATTTTTGACAATCGATAAGCCAAGACCGGTGCCGCCATACTCTCGACTAATCGATGAGCTGGCTTGTGAAAATGCCTCAAATAGCTGTTGCTGTTGGTCTTGATGCATGCCGATGCCGGTGTCGCTGATCGTTACGGAGAGCTGAGTTTCACTATCAGTCTCAGATTCTAACGATACTCTAATGGCAACGGTGCCCGACGGGGTGAACTTAATTGCGTTGCTGACTAGATTAGAGATAATCTGTTTTAGTCTGAGTGGGTCACCGACTAAATGTAAGGGCACATCTTGGTAGATCATCAAGGCAAACTCAATGCCCTTGTCATAGGCCTGCGGTGCGAATAAAGTCAGTACATCTTCAAACACCTGCCGCAGATTAAATGGCGATTTATCGAGCTCTAATTTGCCAGCCTCAATTTTTGAAAAATCTAAGATATCATTGATGATTGCCAATAAGCCCTCAGAGCTTTGTTGAATCGTTTCAACATAATCGGCCTGCTGCGGATTCAGCTGCGTACGCTGTAATAATTTGGTGAAGCCGATCAGTCCATTGAGTGGTGTGCGAATTTCATGGCTGGTATTGGCTAAAAAATCAGATTTAATTTGAGATGCATCGGTAGCGGATTTTTTTGCCAGCGATAGCTCGATATTTTGAATCTCAATGGTTTCAATGGTTTGTTTCAAGTCACTGGTGGTAAGTTCAACGCTATGGCGCATATCATCAAACTCATGCCGAATAGCCAGTGCTGCTTGATGCACATTCTCTGCCAACTGGCGCATTTCATGGGTGCGGATGTTCGCCGGTTTTAGTGCATGATTGCCTTTGGCAATTTGGCTTAAACCCTTGTTAATTTTGCGAATATCATGATATAGGTTTTGGCTTAAACGCCAGGCTAATATCGCGGCGAGTATAAAGAAGATCAGCAGCAGGCTG
>JABSRR010000210.1 GCA_013215025.1 Pseudomonadales bacterium | reverse complement strand
TTGATAGCGATGATAGCAGCTTAAGACCGCGGCGAAGATGCTCGAGACGGTTGCCATAAATGTCCATAGTTTGCTCAGGCTCAAAGCAAAAAAGGCTATCAATTAGCGGCCTTGTGTCGTGAATCTCGCTCTGACCTTGGTGGGCAATATCAATCACGCAATCAACGGCTTGATACATTGCGGCAAGTGCAACACTCAGTTGCTGCGTTTGACTCAGTGTTGCTTGGTTCATGATGCAGATAGTGATTGATTAAACCTGCGCTCAATGACACCACCACCCAGACAAACATCACCTTGGTAAAACACTACCGACTGGCCAGGCGTAACGGCACGTTGCGGCTGGTCAAAAAACACCTTGGCACTGCCGTCAGCTTGTAACTGCAACTGACAGGCTTGATCTGCCTGGCGATAACGGGTTTTGGCATGTATTTGACTAAGTTCAGCCGGCGGCTTGCCGGCAATCCAATCAATGCGGTTGGTGCTTAGGGCGCTGGTGTATAAGCGAGGGTGCTGTTGACCTTGACCGACGATGAGCTGATTATCGCTGAGATTTTTTTCTAACACATACCATGGCTCTTCGCTAAAGTCCTTCAGTCCGCCAATCCCTAAGCCTTGTCGCTGGCCTATGGTGTGGAACATTAAGCCATGGTGTTGGCCGATGACCTGACCCTGCTCGGTGACGATGTCTCCCGCTTGAGCGGGGATATATTGCTGTAAGAAATCTTTAAAACGTCGTTCACCAATGAAGCAGATACCGGTGCTGTCTTTTTTGTGTGCGGTGATTAAGTCGTGTTTTTCAGCAATTTTACGCACCTCGGGCTTGGCAATGTCGCCAAGGGGGAATAAGGTTTTAGCAATTTGTTGACCACCCACAGCATGTAAGAAATAACTTTGATCTTTGTTATCGTCTTTGCCTTTTAATAATTGGCCGGACAACGCATTAGGGGCTAAACGATTACGGACATAATGCCCGGTCGCAATAAAGTCAGCGCCTAAATGTACGGCATAATCCAAAAAGGCTTTAAATTTGATTTCTTTATTACAGAGGATATCGGGGTTAGGCGTGCGGCCTGCTTGATATTCCTGTAAAAAATGCTCGAACACATTGTCCCAATATTCTGCTGCAAAATTAGCAGTGTGCAGCTTTATGCCGATTTTATCAGCGACCGCTTGTGCGTCAGCCAGATCAGCCTTGGCTGTGCAGTATTCGGTGCCGTCGTCTTCGTCCCAGTTTTTCATGAACAAGCCTTCAACCTGATAGCCCTGCTGTTGCAGCAGTAAGGCAGAAACGGATGAATCTACGCCGCCCGACATGCCAACAATTACGGTAGTTTGCTTGTTCATACTTTCATTGGCACTGAGCTTAGTCATTGATTAAGCTCAATGGGTAACGCTCGCCTTGCAGATAATGCTCTATATCCTCCAGCACCAAAGGGCTACGAAGTTTACACTGCTGCTGCTTAATTTCATCGACATCCATCCATAGGGCTCGTTCAATTCCTGCATCTAGCGGCAAATTTGAGTCATGATGCAGCGCCTCGGCAATAAACGTTGTGCGGTAATATACCGTGCCATTATGTGGTGCAATGTATTTGCTGATGCGTAACACATGGGTAGGTTGGCAGTGCCATCCCGTTTCTTCTAAAACTTCGCGTTTAGCCGCTTCGAGCAATGACTCGTTCGGCTCTAAGTGACCTGCGGGCTGATTAAAGACAAGGCGGCCGCCTGAGGTCTCCTCAACTAATAAGAATTTTCCCTGCTGTTCGATCACGCAGGCCACGGTAATATGGGGTGGCCACTGCGGCGGAGCTGAATCTGTCTCGACGGCTTGCATAATCAACTTTTTGATATGGGTTTGAATTAGAGGTTTGTTATTTACAGAGATTAAAGGCTTTTTCAAAATATAAAGTGCTGCGATTATACTGACCGCTCACTGATATGGCTAGAAAGAAGCTTTGCAATAATAAAAAGCCTTTGTTCTTGCCTCACATAGCCAATTGGCATAGTGCTCATCTGCACTCATCTGCGCTTCCATAGCCTTTTGGTCTACAAACAGCTTTAGGGTTGTTTTGATCGACCCTGAAATTTTGCATAACGCTTGGCATTGTTATTGTTCGTTTTACTTTGGCTGAAACGCCGTTTATTGGCTTTAGCTGGCTTGTTATCTGGCAATGCCGACGATGTTTTAAGCATGCGATTGAGCTCGGTTTGTGTCAGATGAATACTACGACACTCGCCCGGCGCCAAGCTGCCAAGCTCAAATTCGGCGATACTGGCGCGGATTAAGCGTAAAGTAGGGAAGCCAACGGCCGCTGTCATGCGACGTACCTGACGATTTTTGCCCTCGCTGATACGCATTTCAATCCAGCTGGTGGGAATATGTTTGCGAACTCTGATTGGCGGCTGCCTTGGCCATACCTTGGGGGGCGAGATGGTTTTTACTTTAGCGGGTTTGGTTTTACCATCTTTCAGAATTACGCCGCCAGCAAGTTTCTGCAGTGCATCAGCACTAATCTGGCCATCTACTTGAACCCAATAGGTTTTCTCTTTGCCAAATTTCGGGTGGCTCAACACATGCTGCAAGCGCCCGTGGTTGGTGAGGAGTAAAAGCCCCTCAGAGTCGTAATCTAAGCGGCCTGCAACATAAAAGCCTGGTTTATCAGCTAATATTGATTTTAAAGTTTGGCGCTGATCGGCATCAGTAAACTGGCTCAGCATGTGGTAAGGTTTGTTGAGTAAAAGAATCTCAGCCATGTTTATCAATATTTATCAAAAGCTCAAGTTTACTATGTAATTCACTGGCTTGCTGATATAATTGCGCGCGCAAAAAAGAGTGTGCAGTTCGCATGTCTGCTTAAGCGGCCACAAGCTCGCGGCGCAGCATGGACAGTATACTCGCTTACTCTGGTAATGCAGTATTGCCTAATACAGCCTTTGGCCGCATTAATAGTAAAGCCGTTGAAAATGCTTCAGCTGCGCTTCGCTATTTTGATCGGCTTTAAACCTTGTAAACATCTGCAAAGCACTATCGCTAATGCTTTGTAGTGACAACATAGGTTTAAAAATAGGTTTAAAAGCGTTAGTTTGGCTTTTAGTCGCGATGCCGCCTTACTTTTAAAACTAGGAAAGAAAATGACCACGTCAAAAATTATCTATACAGAAACTGATGAAGCGCCAGCGCTGGCAACTTATTCACTATTACCGATTATTCAAGCTTTCACAGGCGCTGCCGGTGTTGAAGTTGAAACACGTGATATTTCCTTATCGGGTCGCGTATTAGCAAACTTTCCTGATTATTTAAGCGACGATCAAAAAATCTCAGATGCCTTAGCTGAACTTGGTGAGCTGGCGAAAACACCTGATGCTAACATCATCAAGCTGCCAAATATTTCGGCTTCTGTGCCTCAGCTTAAAGCAACCATTGCTGAGCTTCAGGCGCAAGGTTATCCATTGCCTGAATACCCAGAAGAGCCTCAAAATGACGAAGAAAAGTCAATTAAAGCCGCTTACGATAAAGTCAAAGGCTCTGCAGTAAACCCTGTTTTACGTGAAGGTAACTCTGACCGCCGTGCACCGGGTGCGGTTAAATCTTATGCGCGTAAAAACCCACACTCCATGGGTGCATGGGCATCCGACTCGAAGTCACACGTTGCTTCAATGAGCGAAGGTGACTTCTACGGCAGCGAAAAATCTACCACTATCGCAGATGCCACTGAATTCAAATTAGTATTTGAAGGCGAGGGCGGTGAGCAAGAGCTTAAAGGCTTTGCACCACTTCAAGCGGGTGAAGTCATCGATTGTTCAACCATGAGCGTGGCAAAGCTGCGTGCGTTTTTAGC
>JABSRR010000209.1 GCA_013215025.1 Pseudomonadales bacterium | reverse complement strand
CCATGTTCAAAGTGTGCGGAAGATGAAGCTCAAGATAAAAGAGCTGACGTGAAGAAGCATCGGTTTGGGATATGAACGCAGGAAAGAATCCCTCCGTGCTTATATCACTGGATGGGTTAATTAGTGTCTCTCCGAAAATAGGCTGTTTGCTTTTACGTTGTTAGTTATGATTTAGCGATAACGTTTTCTGTGTTATTAATTTTCACCTCGCGATCGGTCTGAGTCAGCGGATTTTCTCTAAAATTATTATTACATGAAACTCTATCAATGCCATTTAAACGGACTTCTACTGCCCACCCTCTTGAGAGTGACTAAGCGGGTTTGTTACGCGGCCATTCCTACAGGCTCTGATTTAGCCTGTCGTTGAGCCAGTTTCTTTTCCTGCTTTTGAAGCTCTCTGCCGATCTTGTGTAGATTATAAGCGGTCACCGCCAGTCCAATATATCTGTTGAAACCTGACCGGGAACGATCCGGGCATCTATTCAAGCCTCGGTGTTCAAGTTCATTGATATTGGATTCAATCGCATTGTGCTTGTTTTTCTGCCTGACAAAGCTGGGTGCTTCTTCGAGTTGCTTCTCCTGCTCACTGCGCTTACCTTTCTTAGGCATGATCACTTCGGGGATTTCCGTTTCAAGGATTTCTTTGTCTTCTTTGTCATAAAACCCTCGGTCAAAACTCAGGCTCTGTAAGCGGTATTTGCTCATTAAACGGTCTGCCACAGGCAGTGTAAGTTGATTATCTGTTTGGTTTTCGCCTATTTGCCAATCAACAATGAGATCAAATTGGTCAGAGGTGACTACCAACCTTTTACCGATTTCAACCGAAGGGTTTTTCTTGCCTTTATTGATCCACTCGGTATAGGGCTGAAAGATGGAAAACAGCTTTTCTTCGTGAGGGATGACTTCACCCTGAAGTATTCTTCTATCCATCAGGTCGATGTGCTTAACCAGCATTTGATGGTAGTAGGTCAGCTCCAGCCAGGAAGCCACCAAAGCAGGACTGCAACCAGAGATATTGTTGAGTGTATGGGTTACTTTCTTTTCCAATGCCCTGGCTTTGGTCAAATAAGCCGTAGTAGCTTTTTGAAGCCTTTCAGTCTTGTTTTTACCTCCTTTGCCCGTGATTCCACTAATGGTTCGCATTTGTCCTTTCAGTATTCTACGCCATTCTCTGGCCTTTCTCCAACCAGCATCATCAGCTTTTGTTGCGAGTTTCTCGGCTATATCAACACACTTGCGGGCACTATCCCACAGTAGGTTATAATCGGTAGGAAAGTGGGTGTCAGTTTCTACGACAAAGCTATCGGTCTTGCAGCGCAAAGTCGGTGAGGCAGAGGCAGTAGCCTCTTTTGGGGTGTTTCCTTTTTTTTAAATACCTGATGACCCATTTCCAGGATCACATCGTTGATTTGAGTTAACAACTCATCGTCTAAAAGGGTAACATTATCATAGATACCCTGATAAGAGTATTGTTTACCCGTTTTAAAATCAGTACGTAACACCCCCATGATACCTCTGACCAATTCACTATCATTGGCCATGAAGTGTAGTTCATCATAAGAAATATTCATGCATAAGCGTACTTGTGCTAAGACAAAAATTTCCCAGAGGTCCATCCCGGCTCTGCCTTTGTTCAATTGTGATTCACTCAACTTTCCAGAGATCAATTCGAAAATACGGCTATTCCATTGGTGATGGACATAAATGTATTTTAATGCCTTGGCCAATGCAGCCAGATGACTTCTGGTCTTTTTGGGTATGATGACATCCTCGATGAGTAAATCTCCTAACTGCAATTGCTGTTCAAAGGTTTTTCGCATTGATTTTAATATATATGAGCTATTTGCAATATAACAATTAATGTCCAAATAGTTGAAGACTAATTGCAACTAAAATCGGGGAGCATTTCTGGATCAAGAGAGATATTTTCCCACAGAAGAGCCTCGAATCTATTCCAGAGAAATTCAAAGAATTGCATCAAATTGACCTTAAAACTATCATCTAGTCTGCCTGAAGGTCGATCTTTCAATAAAAACGTAATATGGGGTCATCTATCGAAGGTAGATTCGTGCAAGGATAAAGCATGAAAATCCACCAGGTAGTGACTCAGATCAACTTTTTGGAACGTAAAAACAGGCACTAATTATGTCACAGATGCAAAGACGCACATTTAGCAAAGAAGAGAAGCTCTCGATCTTAGAAGAGAGTAAAAGTCTGGGGGTGAAATGCACCTTGGAAAAGTACAGCCTTTATCCAGCCACTTTTTATGGTTGGCGGAAGAAGTATGATACGATGGGGGAAGAAGGATTACGTCATGGAATGACCCCAGCCCATCTCAAAGAGATTCGTCGCCTGGAGAAAGAGAATGCGATGCTTAAGCAACTGGTTGCGGAGAAGGAATTAGAAGGTAAGCTCAAAGATGAGCTGCTAAAAAAGAAGTACCCCTTGACGAGAAAAAAGTGATAGTTATGACATACATGGGTCAGGGGCTCAAACGAGATACTGCTTTAGCTATCACACAACTTACCCGACATCAGTTCTATTATCGTCCAAAGGAACATAAAAACAGAGGTCGGCAGCAGCGTAATGATACACTGAAAGGAAGCCAAATAGTAAACGATGAGCAGGTATTGGCAGAGATCAAAGCCACACAATCGAATGAGGATACCAACTATGGTTACAGAAAGATGTCTTACCACCTTAAACAGCAGGGTTTTACCATCAACCATAAAAAGGTATACCGGTTAATGAAAGCAGCTCAATTGCTAAAAGAGAAGATCAAACCCGATACTGAAAAGTCTTATGTTCGCTATCGTATAGTCACCCCAGAAAGACCACTACAGGTACTGGAAATGGACATTAAGATGGTCTGGGTGACCCAACATCGAAGACATGCTTATATCCTCAATATCATCGATACCTTCACCAGAGTGGTACTCTATTGGTCAGTGGGATATGAGATGAAGCAGACTCAGGTACAACAGGCATGGCAATCTGTTATCGAAGAGCATCTACAATCGGCAAATCTGCTTCAAGAAGGATTACATGTAGAAGTAAGGAATGATAACGGCCCTCAGTTCCTGGCCAAAAGTGTTCGGCAGTTTTTGAAAGAAAACCACATTGATCAAATCTTTACTCACCCCTACACACCACAGGAAAATGGTCATGTAGAGAGCTTCCACAGTATCTTGAAAAAGGGACTGGGAAATCAACCTTTTTGGAGCCTTCAGGAGTTGGAAAACAGATTGGTAGCATTCTATCAAAATTACAATGAGATCAGAATCCATTCCGCAATCGCATGGTTAGCCCCAATGGTGTTTTGGAAATGTTGGCAGAAGGGACTGATCAATAGGGTTGTCCTAGACAAAAAGAAGGTGAATTTTAAACTCAACGTACCCTATCAATCCCTATCGGGATATGAGAGCCAGAGGGAAGTTCTTTGCTCTGATTTATCACCCCTCAATGGGGTGGTAAATCAGCAAAATACCACTGCCGCATGAGAGTTAGCAGCTTAAATGAGAGAAGTGAATGGGCCCAACACTCCAATTTATCAACCATCGGTCTTACCATCACCGTCGGTCGTTCTTTGCTGGGGACAAAGTTTCAACCATTCAAACTATATTCACAAAACCGTTTAGAAAATTGTCCGATTTATAGGGGGCCGAACCAATCTGTCGAAAAAATGAAGGCATTCCGTATTCATATTATAGATTGCAAAAAAGAATTCAAAAAACCATATGGAATTTCAGATACCGTTTAACAAACCCTCTTTAGTCGGAGAAGAACTCAATTATATAGAAGACGCTATTAAAAGGGGGAAAATTTCAGGAAACGGTTATTACACTCAACAAGTACATCGTTTTTTCGAAAGAAAATATGGTTTCAAGAAATG
>JABSRR010000208.1 GCA_013215025.1 Pseudomonadales bacterium | reverse complement strand
AGTGACCTGATCTAAATAGCGGTACTGATTTTCAGCTTTAGAGACAATTTTTTGCGCCAAACAGAGAATATCACCGGGCATGAAAGATAGCTTGGCAGCAGCTAAGGCTTGCAATAGCAGCTCGGCGAGATCAGCGCCTGGTTCGATTTCGGGAATGCCGGGGATGGCTAAAATTTGCATAGATAGGATATCTCAAGCATTGCCAGCTGCATGCAGCTGGCAATAAAAGATTGGCATAAGGCTTTTTTATCACATTCACCATGTTTATCACGCTTATTACGCTTAACAGGTGCTTCATGCTTATGCCAAGGTCTTGCTAGTAAGGCTTACAGCTTATTCAGCGTCAGGTAAACCTGAAATTTTAATGCCCGAATAGCATTTATGCTTCTTATTGATTTGAATCAAAATCGACGTTAATGCCTCGGCGGCTGCAGCGTTAGCGATTGGGCCAACCGAAAAGCCTTTCATACCGGCAGCTTCAACCAAAGTAATGACTTCAGCACGTGCTTCTACGTTATCGCCTGAGACCAAAACGTCACAAGCAATACCGTGGCCTTCTTGCAAATGATGGGCCGCAACATTTTGAAAAGCAGACACTACACGTACCTCTTCACCTAGCAGATTTTGAGCTTCTTGGCCGGCAGAACCCGCTTCTGGCAATTGCACACGACCCACTTTAGGTGGTCTTAACGGCACGGTCACGTCAATCAAGATTTTGCCACTTAGCTCATCTTTAATCGCGGTTAAGGTTGAACCATGGTGAGCATAAGGCACGGTCAAGGTTACGATGTCGGCTTTGGCCGCTGCCGCTTTATTTTCATCAGCTGATACCGCAGCATTCGCTACGCCGCGCTCGCTCATCACTGACTCAAGGTCAGCTAAGGCTTCTTGTGCCTTTTCGGCTGTACGTGAGCCAATAATGACTTCATAGCCTGCCTGAGCCCAACGGCGCGCAAGCCCTGTACCTAGTGCACCCGTGCCACCAATAATGGCGATAACCGGTAATGAATCTGACATGATTTCTCCTTAGTTAAATATGTTAACTACATATGATAACTACATACGTTAGTTACATATGTTGTTTGTGCATCACGTGAATACCGTGTCTGTGGTTGAGAGCGTTATACTGAGCTTTCATAATAAACACAAGCATTCTGTAAGTCGGTCAAAAAAATACTGAATTCACAGTAACGATACTGTACGTTTCGTAATTGAAAAGCGATGACCAATACGATCAATTTGCTGTTTTTTTGCGCAAAAGCGCCAGTTGTTAGCAAAATAGCTACTGCATAGCGTTATAAAGCTCTTTATACTCGCACACTTTATTTATCTCTATTTATCTTTAAGGGAAATTCCATGACTGATCGCGTCGATTTTACGGGCAAAACGGTTGTCGTCACAGGCGGCGGCAAAGGCGTTGGCAAAGGTATTTCAGAACGTTTTCTGCAGCAAGGCGCTAATGTTGTGATTTGCGGCCGTTCTGAGCCAGAGCAGCTGCCAACGGTGAATAATACATCAGCGGTTTTTAAAGCTTGCGATGTGCGCGATTGGGAGCAAGTGCAAGCCCTCATGCAGTTTGCCAAAGATCAGTTTGGCAGCCTCGATGTGCTGGTTAACAACGCCGGCGGCGCACCTTTTACCGATGCCGCGACCGCTTCGCCGCGCTTTTCTGACAAGATTATTGGTCTGAATTTGCTCGCCCCTCTGCTCTGCGCGCAAGCCGCTAATGCGATTATGCAAACGCAAGCCGATGGCGGCGCGATTATTAATATCGCTAGTGTATCAGCTCTTCGACCTAGCCCGGGCACCGCTGCCTATGGTGCAGCCAAGGCAGGCTTAATCAACCTCACCACTTCGCTCGCGGTTGAGTGGGCTCCAAAGGTGCGTTTAAACGCGGTAGCGGCTGGATTGATTCGTACCGAGCAGTCGCACCTGCACTATGGCGATGAAGCTGGCATTGAAAAGGTAAGCGCAACCGTGCCCTTGGGCCGCATGGCGACGCCCCAAGATATTGGTGATGTGTGTTTATTTTTAGGCTCAGGCTTATCTAGTTATGTAACAGGTGCCTATATCACCGCACATGGGGGTGGCGAAAAGCCGTCATTCTTGGATGCGGCTAACGCTGGCAACTGACGCTTTTGACAGCACACTCGCTGGCCGCAGATATTTGCGGTCAGCGAGGTACTAAAGAATAGTGCTAAGTAATTAAGGCCTGTAGCAATAAGAGCCGCCGAGTTAGCTTGCTGACGCCTCTGACTGACCTAAGAAAATAGAGACGACACGCTCGATATCATGGTCGCTGATACTGCGATCTGCGATCAATAAGCGGTAATAGAACAGGCCAAACATTTGATCGAATAATAAGTCTTGATCTACCGGGCTAAGTATCTCACCGTCGGCAACCGCCTGCGCTAAGTCTTGATCGCCGATGGTTTGTACTGGGCGTAAGAATGACTCAATAAAGCTATGACGTAAGGACGCGTCTTGTTGGCCGCTGGCAATCAAACTGGCTACCACATCAGCATAAGGGCCCGACAACAAATCACGCAGCCCCTTTAAATTGGACACAAGGCGCGCGCGATAGCCTGCTCGCACTAAAAAGTCTTCGCGCTTTTCCATCACCAATTGAATCAATATTTCAATTGCCAGCAGCGATTTATTTGACCAACGACGATAGAGGGTAGCCTTTGACACCTTTGCCTCGCTGGCAATCATCTGCATTGACACCTGCTCGTAAGCCTGCAAATAAAACAGTTTCTTTGCGGCGAAAAAAATTGCATCATCGGCTGCTGCAGATCTTGGGCGACCAACGGTTTTGGACATAAGATTAAATCGTTAACACTTGAAACGCCGATCACTATACTATGAATCCCGTCGCGCACAAGCGACACAGAATAATAAGCGCTACTGGACAGCCATGTTTGACTACCCTACCGTGCAATTTGCACTGATCGCTCTGTTTGGCCTACTCAGTCAATGGACAGCTTGGCGATTAAAACTACCCGCGATTTTATTTTTACTGCTGGCCGGCATTGCCTTTGGCCCCTATTTAGGTTTGATTAAACCGGACGATTTACTCGGTGATTTATTGTTCCCGCTGGTGTCGATGTGTGTCGCGCTGATTCTGTTCGAAGGTAGCCTGACGCTGAATTATCAGGAGATTGTGGAACAATCCACGCTGGTGCAGCGACTGACAACCATTGGCGGCTTGTTGACCTGGCTGATGATCACCGTGGCAACGCATTATATTATGGATGTCAGCTGGCCGTTTGCGTTTTTATTCGGTGCCATCACGATTGTCTCGGGCCCAACGGTGGTGATGCCGCTTTTGCGCACCGTGCGCCCTACCAAGCAGGTAGCCAATGTACTGCGCTGGGAAGGTATCTTAATTGACCCGATCGGTGCCTTAATTGCGGTATTGGTGTACGAGTTTTTAATCACCGCCTCTACTGGTCAGGCCTTAGGACATACTTTGGGCATTTTTCTTAAAGTGGTGATTCTTGGTGGCTTATTAGGCTTTGGTGTCGGTTATTTATTGGGCACTTTGATTCGACGGCAGTGGATTCCAGATTATTTATATAATTTAGCGACGATTTCCTTTGTCGCTGCGGTATTTGCCAGCGCCAACAGCATTGAAAACGAATCGGGCTTATACGCCGTGACCATTATGGGTATTACCTTGGCAAACATGCGCAATGTGGGTATTGAGGAGATTATTTCTTTTAAGGAACACTTAAGTATTTTCTTGATTTCAGCCGTGTTTATTATTCTAGCCGCCCGGGTTGAGCCTGACCATATTCTGGCACTGGGGCTGCCTGCGCTAGCGCTATTTTTGGTGATTCAGCTGCTGGTTCGGCCATTGATGGTATTTTTAGTCAGCATTGGCACCGACTTTGACTGGCGCGAAAAAATCGTCTT
>JABSRR010000207.1 GCA_013215025.1 Pseudomonadales bacterium | reverse complement strand
GACAGCTTAGACCAACGCCTAGCGACGTTACCCAGCAGCTGCGCTAGCCCCGAATATGTTATCAGCACCGTTGATGCCGAAGCCAAACATGCCATTGTGGCCTATATCGCCGAAGCCATGTCAGCACAGCAGGGTGAGAAAATCACCATCGATGGCTTTCGGATTGAATTCGAAGCCGGCTGGGGGCTGGTGCGCGCCTCTAACACAAGCAATGCAGTAAGCCTGCGCTTTGAGGCAAATAACGATGAGCTGCTAGAAAAGCTTAAAAAATTGTTTAAAGCTGGCCTTAGCCGTGCCGACGACAGATTATCTATTCCGTTTTAAATGTAAGAAAATTATGTCTCTAAATTCTGAAAAAGCTAAACTCACCGCTGAAGTGCTATCAGAAGCACTGCCCTACTTACAAAAATATGCTGGCAAAACCTTTGTGGTTAAGTATGGCGGTAATGCGATGACTGATGACACGCTAAAAGCCAGCTTTGCACGCAATATTGTGCTGATGAAGGCGGTTGGCATCAACCCTATTGTCGTGCACGGCGGTGGCCCACAAATTGGCGAACTACTCGCGCGCTTAGACATCGAAACCGAATTTATTGACGGTATGCGGGTGACCGATAGCGCCACCATGGACGTGGTAGAAATGGTGTTAGGGGCTAACGTGAATAAAAGCATTGTCAATTTGCTTAATCAACACGGTGGCAATGCGGTGGGCATCACCGGTAAAGATGGCAAACTGATTTACGCCAAAAAAATGACCCTCACCAAAAAAGCCACCGCGCATCAGCCCTCTGAGATTATTGATATTGGCCATGTCGGCGAAGTGGCAAGCATTGACACCTCATTACTTGATGCGCTTAGCCAAGGCAACTTTATTCCCGTCATCGCACCGATTGGCGTGGACAAAGACGGTAATTCTTACAACATCAATGCCGACTTTGTGGCCGGCAAGCTCGCTGAGGTATTAAATGCCGAAAAGCTAATGCTGCTTACCAATGTTGCTGGCTTACTCGATAAGCAAGGCAATATCTTAACTGGCCTCAGCACCCGCGAGGTTGATGCCTTAATTGACGACGGCACCATCTATGGCGGCATGCTACCAAAAATTCAGTGTGCGCTAGATGCGGTGAAATCTGGGGTAAAACGCTCGCATATTGTTGATGGTCGGGTGGCCAATGCGGTGCTGCTAGAAATCTTTACCGATACTGGGGTGGGCACCTTGATCACCAATGAGGCGATTGTCGCATGAGCACGCGCCAGAAAGGCCAGCGCCGGCAAGAAATTTTGCAGTCACTCGTGAGCATGCTTGAACAAAGCCCTGGCGCGCGCATTACTACCGCTAAGCTGGCGGCTGAAGTGGGCGTGTCCGAAGCGGCGCTGTATCGTCATTTCCCAAGCAAAAGTAAAATGTTTGAAGGGCTCATCGAATTTATTGAAGAGGCCATCTTTAGCCGCATTACGCTGATTCAGCAAGAAGATAAACCGGCTATCAAACAGTGTGAAATGATGCTTAGCCTGCTGCTAACCTTTGTTGAGCGCAACCCCGGCATAACTCGCCTGCTCACCGGCGATGCACTGGCCGGTGAAACCGAACGCTTACGCGAGCGCATTGCACAGTTTTACAACCGACTGGAAACCCAGCTCAAACAAACCTTACGCGAAGCCGAAATGCGTGAGGGCCTGCGCCCGGTGCTGCCGGTTGCCGATGCCGCCAATCTATTACTCAGTGCTGCCGAAGGGCGAATTATGCAGTTTGTGCGCAGCGACTTCCAGCGCCCTCCCACGGCCGGCTGGCATGCCCAGTGGGAGGTATTAAGCCATGGCTTTTTCCGTAAAACCATGTCGCTAAAAAGCTAAAATTTAGAACGTTTTTTCTAATTTTTTAGGCTAAGTTAAGTATTATGCCATGTGCTTATTGGCATTAAGCTGCATGGCACTGGCAGCTGACAATATACGAACAGCACACTGAAAATAAACTGACAATACGAACAGTACACTAACAATATGCTGCTAATACGCTGCCAATACGCGTGAGAAATTCGCATGGTCATCAAGCAGCAGCGCTAGCTGTATACACTGTGTTAATGTTCAGCCAATGGCTAGTTAATTAATAGCTTATGCCAGTTGATGCTGAATGCATAAGTAAGCACAGCATTGACACACAATTGAAACACAGATTAAACCAAAATTATAAAGCCTGTGTTATTGCATAAAGAGGCGCAGCACAAAAACTACGCTATAAATAACAAACGATATAAATAATAACGCTATAGAAGCAATAAGAGTCGTTTCACCTGCCGAGGCCAAAGACCGATTATGATCAACGATATTGACGAGCCACCCAAGCCCAGCG
Organism: Pseudomonadales bacterium; assembly: GCA_013215025.1. Taxonomy (NCBI): domain Bacteria; kingdom Pseudomonadati; phylum Pseudomonadota; class Gammaproteobacteria; order Pseudomonadales; species Pseudomonadales bacterium. The sequence continues at coordinate 1,790 of JABSRR010000207.1, read as the reverse complement.
GCGAGCTGGCGCTACAAACGCTTGCGATGCCCAAAGACACCAACTCAGCAAACGATATTTTTGGTGGCTGGTTAGTTTCACAAATGGACTTAGCCGGCGCTATTACCGCCTCGCGCGTGGCCGACGGGCGCGTTGCCACCGTGGCGATTGAAAGCATGAGCTTTATGATTCCGGTGCAGGTGGGCAATGTGGTGAGCTGTTACACCGAAGTGATGAGCATCGGCCGCAGCTCGATCAAAATGCAAATTGAAGTGTGGATCGATAGCCTGGCCGGCAACGAGTTTAAGCAAAAGGTGACCGAAGGCACGTTTATCTTTGTGGCGATTGACGAATCAGGCAATACACGCGCGATTGCCTAAATAGCTGCCTAGCTATTTATATAAACAGTCACCAAAACAGTTAAGCAAGTGACTGCCTAAGCGGCTTTCTAATTGATTATCTAAGCAGCTGCCTCAGCTAGCCATCGCAAGAGCAGATTACTGGTAAGGAATTTCGCGCGCTTCCAGCAAGGCTTTTTCCGACACTAAATGGTATTGCCGCGCGCCATCGGCAAAAGCCTTATATGAGGCATAGACTTTTTGCGCCAGAGGATCATCCGCAATCATCTCGCTAATCACCGCATCGCTGGCTGCATGCAGTTCAGCCAGCACCGCATCGGGCAAGCGTCTAAACTCCACCCCATGCGTCTCAACCAGCTCAACCAAGGCCTGATGATTACGTGCGGTATATTCATCTAACATCGACTGGTTGGCGGCTTTTGCGGCAACCTCTACAATCGCCTGCAAATCAGCAGGCAGCTGATCGAAGGCCTGCTGGTTAACCATCATCTCGATGGTTGAACCCGGCTCGTGCCAGCCAGGATAGTAATAGTATTTTGCCACTTCATGAAAACCCATCGATAAATCGTTATAGGGGCCAACCCACTCCGTCGCATCAATCACCCCCGTTTTTAGTGAAGTATATAATTCACCGCCGGGAATATTCACCGCCTGCCCGCCTAAACGGGTAAACACCTCACCAGCAACACCCGGAATGCGCATAATAAGGCCCTGCATATCGGCGACGCTGTTGATTTCTTTATTAAACCAGCCCGCCATTTGCACCCCGCTATTGCCGCCTGCTAAGGGCTTGATGCCAAACGGCGCATACACTTCCTGCCACAGCGCCATACCATCGCCCTGATACAGCCAGGCATTCATCTCTTGGGCGGTCATACCAAAGGGTATGGTGGTAAAGAATACCGAGGCAGTCGTTTTGCCTTTCCAAAAATAAGCACCCGAATGCCCCATCTCAGCACTGCCGTTAGACACCGCATCAAACACGCCTAAGGCCGGCACTAACTCGCCCGCCCCTAATACTTTTATATTGAGGCGGCCATTGCTCATGGCATAAACATCTTTTGCAAAGCGCTCGGGGGTTGTGCCCAAGCCAGGAAAATTTTTCGGCCATGAGGTTACCAGCTTCCATTCAATAGTAGCAGGCTGTGCAGTCGCCGATGCTGGCTGCGCAGCAGCATCAGGCACAGCACCATCGTTTTCAGCACGCTCAATCACCCAGCCGTAACCTAACAGCACCAGCAGCGCCAGCAATAATAAAATCACCAAGGCTTTAATATCAAACGCCGGGGTTTCTGAACTCATGTCAATATCCTTATAACACCTCTAAGGGTGCAAACTGCAGCACCAACCACTTACTGCCCTGCTGATCAAAATTCACCTGCACCCGCGTACTGTTACCGCTGCCCTCATACTGCAGCACCACACCTTCGCCAAACTTTGGATGCATAACGC
>JABSRR010000206.1 GCA_013215025.1 Pseudomonadales bacterium | reverse complement strand
GGGCAGAATCATATGCGCGCAAATATGCCCTTTTAGCTCGCTCAGTTTAACTTGTTGGGTTTTACCGCGATTCGCCTGTTGAAAGGCCTGATATGGCGTCAGTGCCATTTCTGGTAATACATCAAAGGCCTGATACATAAGGGTGGGCAGATCAAAATGTTTGATTTGTTGGTGAACCCCCTGTGCAACTTCCTGCAGGCACTTATGCTGATAAAACGCCTTATCTTCTTGATATAAAGACGGAATCATTTTCTCAATGCTTAAATTCGCATCATAGGCACGTTTGAAATCGACTAGCCCACGCAGCAATTTCATGCTTTTTGATTTATCAATGCCAATACTGAATAAAAACAGCATTGAGTAAGGCCCGGTTTTTTCTACCACGATATCTTGGTCGCTGAGGTATTTCGCCACTAGGTCGGCAGGAATGCCCTCATCCTGCATCACGCCATCGACGAGTCCCGGCGTCAGCAGGGTGACCTTAATCGGGTCAAGGTACATATGCTCTGGATCAATGTCTTTAAAACCATGCCAGCTGGCACCAGATTCTAAAGGCCAGCAGGCGACGGCATCAATATTGTCTGGCTGCCAAACTTTGAAAAACCAGCCATCCATTTCCTGGTTAAGCTTTTGTATTTCGCGTCGAAAGTTAATCGCGCGATCAATGGCGCCCTGCATTAAGCGTTGGCCGCTATTACCTTTCATCATTGCACCTGCGACCTCGCAGGAAGCCACCATATTATATTGCGGTGAGGTAGAGGTATGCATCATGTATGGCTCGTTAAACGCCACCTCATCAACCTCACCTTTGATATGAATCATCGAGGCTTGAGAAAATGCAGCCAATAACTTATGCGTGCTTTGGGTTTCGTAGATAGTTTTACCGGCGATCGCTCCGCCGCTCATGCCGGCGCGGTTTTCGTAGATGGCATGAAAATTAGTATATGGCACCCAAGCGCTGTCAAAATGAATATGTTCGCACTGCAGTGAATCTTTGATGTAGCCGGTATTATAAAATAAACCATCATAGGTGCTGTTAGTCACAACGGCATAACGTGGTGGCACATCGGTTCCCGCCTGCGCCATTTTTTGCTCAATCACTGCGGGGGTGAACTCTGCTTTTGGAATACCGCCCAAAATACCGTAGGCATTGCGAGTCGGTCTAAAATACAGAGGCGTCACATCAACCATCATCATTAGGTGGGTTAATGATTTATGGCAGTTGCGATCCATTAGCATGGTGTCGCCAGCTGACACGGCATTCATGCCGACAATTTTATTCGCTGTAGAGGTTCCGTTAGTAACAATATAGCTACGGTCGGCGCCAAAGGTTTTGGCGATAAACTTTTCTGCCTCGGCATGCAGACTGGTGTGATCAAGCAGAGAGCCAAGTTCAGTAACCGAAATCGATATATCAGATTCAAAGGTGTTTGCGCCATAAAAATCATAAAAAATCGCACCGGTGGGGCTTTTCAAAAAGGCCGAACCGCCTAAATGGCCTGGGGTACAGAAAGTATATTTGCTCTGACCGACAAACTTGAATAATTCGCGGGTCAACGGCGGCAGAATATAATCCAGATATTCTTGTACCACTAAACTAATCTTGCGGCCAATACCGGCAACTTCTTGTAAACGAAATTCAAAAAAGTTCAGCCTAAGCGCACTTAAATCGGCAAACGATACATCATTAATGACGTGATCATTGGTAAATGCAAACATCGGCAGGTTTTCGTTTAAGGCCTCTATCTGGTGGCAGAGTTCAACCGGGTAGTGATCCCAGTCAAACAGTACGGCACAGACACGGGTATTACTCTGTAAAACGTGCATCATATCTTCAAGCGAGGTAGGAAACCGCACCTGCATATCAAAGTCTTCTAGTTCATTGGCTAAGGCAGAAAAAAAGGTATCCTTTTGACCTTCACCGGCTTCCGTTAAAATCAGCGCGAGCCGGTCGCGCATCACTATCTTTTTTGAATGACTCATAGTCCCGCTCCCTTGGGTTTAATGCTCTAACACTTCGTTGGTATCTTGATCCGGCACGCTAGTGCTGGCATTTTCAGGGAAGTGTAGGGTTTTATCTTGATGATGGGCGCTTTCCCAGCGCACATAAAAGAAGTAAATCACAATCGTAACAATAATGGCCTCAGCCAAGCCCTCACCTTTAGCGCCATATAGCGCTATCAGACAAAATAGCGAAGCCAGTGCACAAATCAGCAGTGAACCCGCGTTGCGCCAGGCAAGACCAATATGCGCGCGTAAATTCAAACAGCTGTAAAAATAGGGCAGTAATACGGTTAATACGGCAATGGTAATCAGCGTATTGAATAGCCCGGTTGATTCACCGTCGCCTTGCAAGATCATTAAAATAATCATCAGCGCAGTCATTTGTGCGGCTTCAATGATAATCCCCTTACTGGCGGTGCCTTTACTATTGCGTTCACCGTATATTTTCGGGAAATAGCCATCTCTGGCGGTACGTGCGCCTGCCTCAGCGGTTAGCATCATCCACGAGCCGAGTGAGGCAAAGCAGGCAAAGGCGGTGACGGCAGAAACAATCGGTGCCGACCAGCTGCCTAAGATTTTGGCGCTGCTGTCGGCAAACGGTGCACCTGAAGCGGCAACCTCAGCGGCTGGAAACATTCCCATAATAGCCATGGTAGATAACACATACACTACTGCGGCAAGACCCGTGCCGAGCAAGGTCGATAAGGGAATGGTGCGCCGCGGCCGGTCGACTAAATTGGCATTCACAGACGCCGATTCCACCCCTATAAATGACCAAACCACTAACAGCACGCCGCCAATGATCGCTTGACCGTCACTTTTACCCGAGGTATTCCAATTATCGGAAAAGGTTTGCCCATCAAATAGCGTCCAACCCACGGTGCCGGTTAATACCACCGGTATTAATAACAGCACCACGCCGATTGTTACTAAGCGACTGACCCAGTCGGCACCCACCAGATTAATAAAGGCAAAGACCCACACTGCAATAATGGTAGCAATACCTGCGCCAAAGCCTGAATGCAGTTCGGGAATAAACACCGCGAGATAAGAAACGCCGGCAACGGCGATCGAAAGATTACCAATCCAGTTCGAATGGTAATACAGCACCCCAGACTGATAGCCTAAGATGGGAGAGACCTCGCCGGCATAAGCCACGGGCCCGCCAGACTGTGGGTTATCAGTACCGAGGCGAGCAAATACCCAAGCTAATGACATTGCGCCGATGATGGCAATCACCCAGGCAAAAATAATAATCGAGCCAACCGAGGCTAAGCTTGCAGGCAGCAGGGCCACACCGCTGCCCATCATGTTACCGGCTACAATCCCCGTGGCCGATACCACACCAATTTTTTTGACATCCGACATGTCAGTCTCCCCTGATATAAAAAATATTTTTATTCAGTGTAGACTATATTTTTTAAGCCATGCGGCAGACCTTTAGCTGGCGGCGATAAAGCCTTTATATAAAGTAGCAGTAAGCGTTTGCTGCCAGAGAATGCCTAGGCTCGTCGTAGGCTAGGCCTTGGATGGCCGTAAACTAAGCCCCAGCAAGGCAAGCACTAGCATCAGCAGTAAAAATACCACAATGGTGATGTCACGTTGCTGCCTATCGGCAAAGGCCATCATAAAATTCCATTTATGCAGCAATGAAAACGATAAGCCCTCGTAGCGCTGAATATCTTTAAGATGATCAACCACAATACCGGTCACCGGGTCGATAAACACGCGATCACCGGCATCAGTATCAAGGCTGACTTTATACACTGGTAAGCGTTTATTTCTAAAATCATAATCCATACCGAAGCGAGTCACTTTGTCTACCTGAATGTCGCTAGCGTGATCGGTTTTATCCAAACCTAAATAGCGCAAGGCTAAATCACGACTGTAAGACACATCGCTGAGGGTTTTATTGTCTGTTGATGGGTTTGCAGAATCTAACGGAATATATACAGCGCCTGTTTCGCGATTGATGCCGTCGAAGCGTTTATTGCGCTGTTCGTGATGCGCATGGGGTTTATAGGCATCGCTGCCGTTACGCTCTGCCTGAGCAAGACTGGCACGGTAATAATAGGCAGGGCCATGTTCATTCTCATGGCGAATTAGACTGAAGCTATTCAGCTGCTTATCGGCCAGTGTGTTTAGTGGTGAAGCTAAATCGCCAAGTGTTGCAATCGG
>JABSRR010000205.1 GCA_013215025.1 Pseudomonadales bacterium | reverse complement strand
CGTCCTGCCTTCCTACGCGCCTTGTAGCGCCTCACAGCGTCATAGCCGTAGCAGGCCAGAACGAATAGCAGCAGCCAAATGAGGCCCGCTGCTAGTTGAATGCTGATCAGAGTGCTCATTGAGTGCTCCTACGCAGGTTAGAACGCATAGCAGAAGCCAGATAAGTCCCGCTGCTCGCACCACACGCTTCCATGAAACGCTGTCTATCGAAGGCCGGGTTGCTAGTGGCACACACGTCTGCCATTGCATCGACGCAGCTGAGCCAGATGTGGTATTCACCCTCACCACGCACGCCCTGCCCGATCATGTTGAGCTCTTTGGCGATCCTGTTGAAATGCTTTCTGGTCATGTGTTGTCCTCATCTGGCATATCATCCGCGACTGGAGAGATGTAGAGACCTACGCGCTTACCTTGGCGGTATAGGTCAAAAACAACTTTCTGAGTCCAACAAGGGTTGCGTTCACGCGTGATTGACTCTTTTTCCATTGCCACTTGTAGGGCATGGTCCATGTCCCTCGCGCGTATCTGGTTACTGGCTATGCGGTAGGGCGATTCCTCGTCAATGCGAGTGCTGTTGCGGGCTGTCACAATGTAGTAGAATCGCCTAGTCATTGGCATCCCCCATGATACGCATAACGGCCTTAGCGGCCCTTGCCCGGGCAGCGAAAGACAGGGCGTTGATTGTCCGCCGTGTATGCAGTTGCTCTGATATTTCCTGCCCAACCGGCTCATTGCGCTGGGCGACCTTCAGGTCATCATCGTTTGAAAACATAGTCTATTCCATTTCACAAAGAAGCCAGCATATCGCCACTGCGGCGCATACTGTGATATAGGGGCCAAACATGGCGAAGAATTCGTGCAGCATAGGGGTCACTCGCTCCCATAGTCCCTGAGAGGCGCTGAGAGGGGCACTGCAGACGCATCTTGGTGTTTTGCTAGGCCACCCCAGTCAGAAGGCGTAGACGGCGCTGTACGGGGCCTTAGAGCCGCTCCTAGCTGTGCCCGGGCCATTTTCAATACGGCGTCCATCTGCAGCAGGGTTTCCTCAAGCTCAGCGACGCGGGCTTCAAGTAGTTGCTGTTTCATCAGTGCCCCCCGTCCAAAGACCAGATAACGACGAGCAACATGATCACGCAGAACCAGATCAGGGGGAACAACGCGATAATCCACCCGAGGGTGGTCAGGCCCGCCGAAAAACAAAGGGAGAATACAGCGATCCATATTAGAATTGAAAGCATGGGGGTTTCCTTTCTATGCTTAGGGGTTTGGTTAGGTGGTTATATGAATGCCCAGCCATATCAGACTGGACATGCTATAATCACCGAGAGATTTCGATGCGGTAGCCCCAGTAGTAATTCTCAAGCCGGGGGCGCACTTGCATCACGTAACATGTCCATACTAAAAAGGCTACGACGCCTACGAAGTACCAGAAGCCAATCAGAGCAATCAGCAGGGCGATGATGCCAATGGCCGCGATGAGGTGGTACAGAAGGCTGAGTAACATGCGTTTCTGACGGGGCTGCAGGTTTTTGAATTTAGTATACATGGATATTCTCCGGTTTGATAAGGTGTCCATATGAATGCCCAGTCTGATAAAACTGGACACGCTATGATCACTTTTGGTCTGTGGTGATGTCGATGCCGAGGTCACCGGCCATTTTATTGACGGCCTGCACCTGCGCCTTAGTCACCTTGTCGCCTTCCTTGCGGTCGGCGTTGAGCTTCTTCGCCAAGGCGGCGATGAGCTTAGCCGCATCCACGGGCTGGTACTTTGGCTCTGGCTTGAATTCCGTCCATGACTTAGCGGTAGCGCCTTCGAGATCGAAGTTGCCTTCCTTGTCGTGAACGAAAACCTGATTTTCTTCGTCGAATGTCACTTTACCGTGGCATGTGATGAAGTCACGCAGGGCATTCACGCGGCTACCTTTGGGCATGGCCGCAACCAGCTTGTTGACGATTGTGACATCCCCATGCTTGGCGTGATGTGCCATTGCCGAAACAGCCGCGACCCAGATGTCCCGCTCCAAGCGGGCACCCCGTGTGGCAATCGACGAGATTGCGGTTTCGATGTGGGTGATGTTAGTCAGAAGTTTCATTGCTTGTCCTTTCGCTAAACAGAACGCCCGGCATGGACGCTCAGCAAGGCGAAAGGCTCTCGCGGTAGGTTGTTTTCGCTTACCCTGTGCCCCTGTATTGATCCACCCCTGAAGGCTTCACACCGCCACCCTATAAAGAGCTTTAGCATACTGACACAGGCCACTACTTGACCTACCCCTGCGCTTGACCCTGAAGTCTCCACAAGCCATGACCCCTGCCGTACCTGTCGGCAATGCCATGTCGCGCTCTCGCGCCCCTAGCTGCAATCCGGCTGCACCCGCAGGCTGCCTGTCTTGCCATCGGTGCTCTGGTCTAGTCTGTTGCTGTCTAGCGGTTGACTGTATGACCGTCTGCGTCCGATGAGTTGAATTTAGGGGAAGCATTCAGGGACTACAAGCATTTTCTTAGGGTGATCTGCATTTTTCTTATAAGTATATGATATTACTGAATTCTTTTCTGGTAGTCGAAATAAGATAGGCACCCCCGGCCTATGATACTCATATATATACTCTATAGATGTATATACTTATTATATACTAAGTATATAGTATTATAGATATACTATTATATACCCTTATATGTATATACTTATTATATATCTATTATATATACCCCTATATATTATTATATATATACTCTTATATTATCTATTATGTATATACTTATTATATATATATATATATATTATATCTATCTATCTTCTCGGCATATATATTCATCTTCTCTCTATAGGGGAGGAGTGTTCTAAGGTATTGATATACAACAAGATTTATAAGGGGGGATACACTAGAGTAAGTATACTACATGTATATACAATGAGTATACGAAGAGTATACTAGAGATATAAGCATGATGTAGGTAAGAGAGAAAAGAGATAGAGAGACACACCTTTACACGATGTCAACTCTCTTCATATATACAAAGCAATATATGATGTTCTCATTCACCAGAGACCCCCATGGGGGAAACGCGGGTGTGCTATGATGTAGATACCCCCTCGAAATTCTGCGCCATTTTCACTTCCGAGGTGCTCTGCACCGAGCTTCCTGATCCTTCTGAGCAATGCTAAGCCTGTCCCTGAGCCCCTATACCCCCTGAGAGCCACGGAGAGCCTCCCTGAGAGCCATCAGTGCGTTTTATGACCCGACATAGCTCAGAGCCCCTGAGAGCCCTCAGAGGCCGTGTGAGGGCTTCTGAGCGCTTCTGAGGGATTCTGAGAGCTTCTGGGGGCTATTCCTCGTCCTCATCAGGTACAGGAATCGCCTCTAGCTGCATAACAGCCAGAACTGCTTGGGGATCAACGCCCGCAACAGCTGTGATCTTCAATGGGTCCACCGGGCCGATGCAGTTCTCGACATCAAAGAACTCAAAGACGTACTGCGCCTCGGCCACATAGTCCAAATCGCAGTCCTCTGGGACTCGGCCTGCCTCCTGCATCACTGAGATGATGTCTGGATTCATGACACCGGCGATCTGCTCTGCTGTCCAGAGCCCAGAAGAGACGGCATAGCCCATCCCAAGAGGGTCCGTGTAGCGCACCTCCGTGTACACATCGTTCGGCCCAGAGGCCTTGCCCATCAGATACTGCACATGGTTAGCAGGGGTCATCAGGGCCGCTGGTACAGCCACTGTGATACGTTGTAGTTCCATTATGTGATACCTCCTTTGGCCATCAGATACCCTTCGATATTAGCGAGGTCTCCAGCGCTAGCGACGCCCTCAACGATACCGAACTCGTATACGTCGATGTTCCCTTGCGAACTGTCGCCACACAAAACGAAGTCATCATCAATGTAGCCAAACCCCACGGGGGTGGACGGTCTTGTCACTGAAAGGGCGCTTCCATTAACACGGAACGCCATTTGGTCGGTAGCCCACTCGTGTGTAACAACTAGGCACGATACCTGATCTAACCATCCTCCCGGCAGAGCGCTGTTCGGTACGTTTGTATTCTGGCCGGGAACAACTTGACGCAGGATGTTGTTGGCGTCTCTGGGTAGCTCCATGCGAGTGTTCCCCCACGTATACAAACGCCCCCGCGTCGAAGCCTCTCGCGGAGTAATCAACGCAAAAAGCGTGAATCCATCCGCAGTCGAAAAGTCCACAGAGTCCTCTGAGTCCAAGCGATCGTCTAC
>JABSRR010000204.1 GCA_013215025.1 Pseudomonadales bacterium | reverse complement strand
TGATATGCAACTCTCCGCCAGCTGCTGTAACTGTTGCTCACCAAGTTGCAGCGCTTGCTGCGCTAACCAGTGGTTCAAAGCATTTTTCAAACGCAGGGCTGAGTTGAAATGCTTAAGTTGCAAAAAAAGTCCTGCAGCATCTTGGCCCAATGCTGCAGCCAAATCGAGTTCTGCTAACTCTGCTAATAAGACAGCGGCCTCTTGCTGATACTCGGTATTTTTTACTAACCTGTTGACTGCCATTGGCCAACGCTGTTGCAGCGTAGGTAAGACTTGGTGGCGAATATAATTACGATCAAACGCCGTATCAAAATTTGAACAATCCTCAACATAGCTAAGCTTGAATCGGCTAACATAATCCCTAAGCTCAGCCTGAGGCAAATCCAGCACAGGTCGCCATAGTCGCATGGGTTTATCAGTGCAGCTTGATTGTGGCACGCTGGCGTTTAGCTCAGATGCCTGCACCTCAAGCCAAGCCTGCATTGAGGCTAGGCCTTTAACCCCGGCACCGCGCATACTGCGATAGATAAATGTTTCTGCCTGATCTTGCTGATGATGCGCCAGCACAACCACATCGTCGCTATCGGCGATCTGCATAAAGGCCTGCCAGCGCGCTTGTCTAGCTTGTGCTTCAAGATTCTGCAGTCGGTCCGCTTTGCCATGATTAAGCAGATTGGCATGATGCGAGAAGAGTTCAACGCCAAGCTGTTGACACTGTTGTTGGCAATGCGTCAGCCAGTCATCAGCTTCAGATTGTAGGCCATGATGCACATGAATCGCTGCCAGTTTTGGCAGCTGCAAGCCTGCCTGCAACAAACTCTCGGACTGTAAACAGCGATGCAAGCTATGCAGTAATGCGGTGGAGTCTTGCCCACCACTGAGACCAAGCAGCAGGCGTGAGATTGGTCGAGATGAACGCTGATGGTCTGCCAGTAAGACCGAAATTTGATCAATAAGATGCTGTTCTAGACTACTCAATTGCCAGCTTTAATCATTGCCATAGGACATAAGGCGTTGATAGCGTGTTGCCAATAGCTCGTCTTCCGACAGCTGTTGCAGGCCTTCAAGCTGCTGACAAACGTGCTCTTTAATGCGCTCGGCCATTAACGCAACATCGCGATGCGCGCCGCCCAAAGGCTCTTCGATCGTCGCATCGACAATGCCGAGCTCCTGCAGCTTCGATGAGGTCACACCCATCGCTTCAGCGGCTAGATTAGCCTTTTCAGAGGTTTTCCAAATAATATTGGCACAGCCCTCAGGTGAGATCACGAAATAGGTAGAGTATTGCAACATGGCAACATGGTCACCAACACCAATTCCTAGTGCACCGCCGGATGAGCCTTCACCAATGACTACACAGATGATCTGCGTTTTCAAACGACTCATCACCGCCAAATTTTGCGCGATAGCCTCAGAAATGCCACGCTCTTCAGAATCAATGCCTGGGTAGGCCCCAGGGGTATCAATCAGGGTAACAATTGGCAGCTTGAAACGTTCGGCCATTTGCATCAGGCGTAAGGCTTTGCGGTAGCCCTCAGGCTTTGGCATACCAAAATTACGCTCAACCTTTTCTTTCACGCTGCGGCCTTTCTCTTGCCCAATCACCATGACTGGTTGGCCTTGTAAACGCGCAATACCGCCAATAATCGCCTTGTCATCGGCATAATGACGATCGCCATGCAGCTCATCGAAATCATCAAATATCAGAGGGATATAGTCAGCGGTGTAGGGTCGTAGAGGATGACGAGCAACACGCACGATATCCCAAGCACTTAAATCGTCGAAAATCTTCGATGTAAGCGCAGTACTTTTCTCATTGAGTTTCTGAATTTCTTCAGTGATGTTGATATCAACATCGTCACCGAGAGACTGTAATTCTTGAATTTTAACTTCAAGGTCAGCAATCGGCTGCTCAAAATCAAGATAATTAGGATTCATAATGGATACTTCTTATTCGTTCTGTCCATGTTTGATGCGCATTGTAACCTAAAGCAAAGTTTGGGAAAACCGCGTTTTAGTTTGCGCCAGCCTTTACGCTAGGCGAACTTGAAGTTGTCCGCGCCAATAATTGCAGTGAGTTGATCAATTAAGGCATCAGACGGCTGAATACGCCAAAGCTCGTCAGGCTTAACCATAGCCTGCGCCGAGTGTCGCAAGTTCTGATACTGAATAGCGATGGCGCAGCCCTGTTCTTGCTCGCAACGCGATGCACTTAAGGTGTCCATCAGTAGCTGCTTGTCACGTTGCCAGACATCGCTGTTAATGCGTAAAAATAGCTTGCGGTTGCCTTTCGCACGAACTTCGCTCATATCCATAACAGACTGCACACGCAAGCGAATACCGCCAGAAAAGTCGTCTGACTCGACTTCTCCTTGCACAAATATCACCGCGTCTTTGACTAGCTTGTCTTTGACTTCATCCAGCATGCTAGCAAATACCGTGGCATCAATACGACCGGTTTGATCATCCAAGGTTATAATTGCAAGATTGTCGCCGCGCTTAGTTTTGATGTAGCGAATATCGGCAACCATGCCAGCCACTAAAACCAGTTTTTTATCCGCCTGCAGTGCATGCAGGCGCTTCACATTCAGCTCATTTAAGTCAGCAGAGTATTCTTCGATAGGATGCCCACTTAAGAATAAACCGAGCGTTTCTTTCTCAGCGGCTAATGTATCGCGGCCACGCGCTATCGGTAGATGCTGATAGTTGGCATACACATAATCATCGTTTTCTGCCTCGACCGCAGCAAACAAATCGACCATGCCCTGCGCCTGATTACTGTGCTGTTGCTCTGCGGCCTGAACCGCCTCAGGTAATGCCGCTAACAACACCTCACGTCGCTCGGATAAACCATCAAAAGCACCCGACTTTATCAACGCTTCAATCGCGCGTCGGTTCATTTTGCGTAAATCAATACGGCGGCAAAAATCAAACAAATCCGAAAACGGGCCATCAGTACGTGCGTCGATTATTGCCTCAACAGGCCCTTCGCCTAAGCCTTTTATAGCGCCCAGGCCATAGATAATGTGATTATCTGCATCAACCGTGAACATATAATCACCGGTGTTAACATCAGGGTGCATCAAACTCAGCTGCATCTGGCGACACTCTTCAACCAAGGTCACAATTTTGTCAGTATTTTGCAGTTCTGAGGATAACACCGCGGCCATAAACGGTGCGGGATAGTGGGTTTTTAACCAAGCGGTATGATAAGACACCAAGGCATAGGCAGCAGAATGAGACTTGTTAAAACCATAGCCGGCGAACTTTTCAACCAGGTCAAAAATCTTCATGGCCAATTCAGGGTCAACACCTTGGCTGATCGCGCCCTGCCTAAACACCTCACGTTGTTTGGCCATTTCCTCGGGCTTTTTCTTACCCATCGCACGACGCAGCAGGTCGGCGCCGCCAAGACTATAGCCAGCCAGCACCTGGGCAATCTGCATCACCTGTTCCTGATAAACAATGACGCCATAGGTGGGCTTTAAGATGGGTTCTAACCATTGATGTTGATATTTCGCATCAGGATAAGCCAATTCTGCGCGACCATGCTTTCGATTAACAAAATCATCGACCATCCCAGAATCTAAGGGGCCAGGGCGAAATAAAGCCACTAAGGCTATCATGTCTTCAAGATTGTCGGGCTGCAGCTTTTTAATCAGCTCTTTCATGCCGCGTGATTCAAGTTGAAACACTGCGGTGGTCTCGGCGCGCTTTAATAATTCATAGGTCTTGGGATCGTCAAGCGGAATAGCCTCAATAATTAATTCAGACTCACCTACAGCTTGCCGCTGCTTGTCAATAATAGCTTTAGCCCAGTCAATGATGGTAAGAGTTCGTAAGCCTAAAAAGTCAAATTTTACTAAGCCGGCTTCCTCCACATCATTTTTATCAAATTGCGTGACCATACCCTGACCATTTTCGTCAGAATATATAGCCGCAAAATCGGTTAATTTTGTTGGCGCAATTACCACACCGCCCGCATGCTTACCAACACCTCTAACGGTACCCTCAAGCTGGATCGCCATATCCCAAATCTCTTTGGCATCCTCATCGCTTTCGATCATTTCGCGCAGCGGCTCTTCTTGCTCGAGCGCTTGTTGCAGGGTAATACCAGGCGTAAATGGTATGGCTTTAGACATTCTATCCGCAAGCGAATATGGCTTTGACTGCACTCGCGCAACATCTCTAACGACCGCCTTGGCCGCCATGGTTCCAAAAGTGACAATTTGAGACACCGCCATGCGACCATAATTTTCAGCCACATAATCGATGACTTTTTCGCGGGTATCCATGCAAAAATCCACATCAAAATCTGGCATTGATACCCGTTCTGGGTTTAAAAA
>JABSRR010000203.1 GCA_013215025.1 Pseudomonadales bacterium | reverse complement strand
TCATCAACTCTGAGCAAAATCACAGCGCACGATACTGACAATGATTTAATCTTTGTATTTATCAATTCGGTATTTCAACCACTACTAAGCGAATGGCTATTGACTAACAAAAAAGAACAGGTTCTCTATGCCTTAAATCGGCTGAAATTTATCAGTAACTTCCTCAAGTCGACTGAGCCCGTTTCTTCAGAGGAGAGCCAGCGCTTTAGTATGGTGCTGACGCAGCTCGAAACCTTGCTGCTTAAAGAGCAGTTTAATTCTGTCATCCTAACAATATTGATTGAACAGCTAGAAGAGCTGAAAAACTATCGTCAGCAACAGCAAGACCTAAACAGCGTGCATGATTCTATTTTGCAGCACCATGATGCGATATGTGACCTAATTCTTGACGAACAAGATGAATTGATCAGCTTTGATCAGCTGTCATTAATTGGACATCAACACAGCCATAGCGCAGCACTGCAGTTTTTACTGCTGCCCGAACAAGTATCCAACAGCGACGCTGAAAACATTGTTCGCAGTTTATACATGGGCGATAAAGTAAGTCTGCTTATTGAAAATAAGGTCGTAAACTTTGAGTTCGCCTATCACAAGCAGAATCGCAGCTATTTATTTGAGGCTGAGTCAGGGGCACTGCTCATCCGAAGTTTAACTGATTTGCAAAAAGACTTTGCCAGTGGTTTTGCGATAAAACCGCAGGCATCTGTCAGTATTATGCAAGCGCGTAAAAACCTTCTTGCTAAGCTAAAACAACTGCAAAGTTTAGCTTAGCCGACTCTGGGTATTACTCTGCTCCTTAAATAAGGGAGTAATACCAACTTGATCAAGATTACGCTGCAGGTAATCTTTAATATCCTGACTGTGATCCAACTTTAACACCGCATCTAAAATGCGCCGCGCCTGCGGCATATCAACAAAGCGAATTAAGGACTTCACTTTTAATAAACGATTAGGCGATACGGAAATAGCATCAAAGCCCATCGCCAAGAGCAGAACGGCTGCAGCAGGGTCACCGGCAAGCTCACCGCATATCGAAAAAGGCGTACCGATACGCTTTAAACGCGATGCGATGTCCGCAAGCGCGCGAATCACTGCCGGGTGATAGGCATTATACAGCTGACTGACGTGGGTATTGTTGCGATCCACCGCTAATAAGTATTGTGTTAAATCGTTAGAACCTACTGACAAAAAATCTGCCTTTTTCGCCAGTGACTCAAGCTGGTAGAGAATCGAGGGCACTTCAATCATGGCGCCAATTTCTGGCATAGGAACGGGTATACCTTCAAGCGTATTTAATTCATTAAAGGCACGGATAATTAACTGCTTAGCTTCTTCAAACTCGTCTAAACGCGAAATCATTGGCAACATGATACGCAAATTGCCATATTCTTCATTTGCCCTTAGCATGGCACGCACTTGCGAAAGAAAAATTTCGGGGTGATCTAAAGTGACTCTAACACCGCGCCAGCCCAAGGCCGGATTTTCTTCCTCAATGGGAAAATACGGTAAGGACTTGTCACCGCCAATATCAAGCGTGCGCATGGTTACCGGCTGAGGGTGGAAAACCTGCAGCTGCTCTTGGTAAATCTTCTTTTGTTCTTCTTCAGATGGGAAACGCTCACTGATCAAAAAAGGCACTTCCGTGCGATAAAGGCCAACGCCGTCAGCACCCTTCTCTTTTGCCAGAAGTATGTCGGCCGTTAGCCCAGTATTAACAAAAATCGGCAAGGCATGACCATCTATGGTTTCACTGGGGACAGACTTAAACTGTTCTAAACCAAGGTCAGACAACTTTTCTTCTTGCGCAAACTTTTGGTAACGCTCGGTCAGTGCATCGCTGGCATTTGCAATGACTTTTTCTTCAAAGCCATCAATGATAAAAGGTAGACCATCAATCATATTGATGGGCAAATCAACCACGCCCGACAGGGTTGGCACGCCCATCGAGCGAGCCAAAATTGCCACATGCGAGTGGCTGGATCCTTTCACACTGACCAATCCAACTAGCTTATCACGTGGCACTTCAGCCAACATTGCTGGTGAAAGTTCTTCACCCACTAAAATCACCGCACCTTCATATTGCTGTATTGTTGGCGCTGCATCTTGCAAATAGCTAAGAATTCGCAGACCTAAGTCTTTTACATCAATCGCTCGCTCACGCAGATAGCTATCATCCATTAATTTGAACTGATTCAGATGCGCCTGCACAACATCGCGCAAAGCGGTTGTCGCAGCCAGCTTATCAGTCTCAATCAGCTGCTCAACCTCTTGACTGATACCCTGCTGATTTAACATTGCCAGATACACGTCGAACAGCAATAACTCTTCTTTGCTGACGCGATCCGCGAACTTTTGCTTAAGCTGCTGTATATCCGTGCGTACCTTATTAAGGCAACTTCTGAAAAATTCAATCTCTGCGCTCACATCAATAATATGGCGTTCGGCAACCAGTGCAAAGTCAGCACGCGGGCTAACAACCACGGCACGGCCAATAGCTATGCCAATTGAGCCTGAGATCCCGCTAAACTGAACATCTTGTTTAATATGACTGCGATCACCATGCGCTTTAATCGCACCGGTGGCCTGTGCATGCGCAATAACCGCGGCGAGCTGTGCTGAAATAGTGATTAAAAAGGATTCTTCAACTTGATCAAAATGCCGACGCGCTGATTGCTGCACAATTAACACACCCAGGATTTCACGATGATAAATAATCGGGGTGCCTAAAAAGGCATTAAAGGGTTCTTCGCCAATATCCGGTAATAGTTTAAACGCATGGTGTTCTTGCGCATTATCTAAATTAATAGGCTCAGCCCGCTGCACCACCTGGCCAACCAAACCTTGATCTTTGGCTAATGAGATTTTACCTTGCGATGATTTATTCAGACCATCAGTAGCCATAAACACATAGCGACCTGACTCTCTATCCAGCAGATACACACTGCATACATCGGTCTGCATTTCAGCGCGTACGCGGGTCACAATCAGCTCTAGCGCCAGCTGAATATCATTTGCCGAGCTGACTTCTTGAACAATTTGACGCAGTGACTCAAGCATGATTATTGCAGCGCATCAACCAAACGTGCATGCACCGATGACAGCTCTTTTAAGGCTCGCCGATAAACATCGCGTTTAAAACTGATGACCTGATTGAGCGGATACCAAAAACTGACCCACTCCCAGTGGTCAAACTCTTGCTCGACATGTTGAGACAAATTTACCTGTGCATCATCGGCCAGAAGGCGCAGCAAAAACCACTTTTGCTTCTGACCAATACATTGAGGACTGGATGCGCGGCGCAGATGTTTCGGCAAGCGATAGCGAAGCCAGCCGCGAGTCGTTGATATAATTTCAACATCATGAGGTGATAGGCCAACTTCTTCGGCCAACTCGCGATACATCGCCGCCTTTGCTGATTCGCCGCGGTTAATGCCGCCCTGAGGGAACTGCCATGCATCTTGTCCAATGCGCTTTGCCCATAAGACTTGGCCTTTACCATTGGCGATAATAATGCCGACGTTGGCACGATAGCCTTGCTCGTCAATCACAATCGTATTCCTATACGTTGTCGTCGCTCACGGCGCTTATTGCTATTCGGTATTCTCATCTAGCAACGATGCCTAGATCTGGCAGTTGACAGCGACGAATGCATGGCCGATGATGCGCGAAATTTACATTGGGCGGCATATTTACGCCCTTGCTCTTTCACTCCATTGTGCAGCATGATTATGGCTTTAGCAATTTTTGACCTCGACAATACCCTTATTAATGGCGATAGCGACCATGCCTGGGGCGAATTTTTGGTACAGCAGGGTTATGTTGATGCTGACTACTACCAAGATAAGAACGATTATTTTTATCAGCAATATCAGCAAGGTAGCCTTGATATCGATGAATATTTGCAGTTTGCGCTAAAGCCTTTAACGACGCAGCCACGTGCTACCCTTGAAGGCTGGCAACAGCAGTTCATGCAAAGCGTGATTGCACCGATGATGCTACCTAAAGCACAAGCGCTTTTACAGCAGCATCGAGACGCTGGCGATTATCTATTGATCATCTCAGCTACCAACAGTTTTGTAACGCGGCCGATAGCGAAGGCCTTACAGGTTGATGATATTTTGTCTTCAGATCCAGAGGAGATTGAGGGGCGTTTCACTGGCAAAGTGAGCGGCGTGCCCTGCTTTCAGGAAGGCAAGATCAGTCGTTTACAGCAATGGCTGAGTGACAAGCCATTGAGCCTTGAGGGTAGCTATTTTTACTCTGATTCAATCAATGACCTACCCTTATTAAAAGTGGTCGACCAGCCTGTGGTGGTTGATGCCGATGCACGTTTGCTGCAAGAGGCTAAGCTACGAAACTGGCCGATTATCTCTCTGCGATAAGTTCACTGCGATAAACCCTCGCGTTTAGCTGATTCGAGCAAAATCCTAAAAAACTGCACTTTTTA
>JABSRR010000202.1 GCA_013215025.1 Pseudomonadales bacterium | reverse complement strand
GACTTCTGGATTTGTGAACAAGTCGCTGACACATTAGTGAAAAAAGGCTTATTGTTTGTTGGGCTTGACGTGATTGGCGATTACTTGACGGAAATCAACGTCACCAGCCCAACCTGCATTCGTGAACTTGACCGAGCACATCAGCTAAATATCGCCGGTCAGCTTATGGATGTAATAGACGAAAAATTACACGCTTAATCGATTATGCTGTATCACGACCCTGCTGCTAAAACACATGACCGTTTCGGGTTTACTGCCACCATGGCAGTCGCAATGCATGTGGCCGTTATTCTCGGCTTGGGTTTTGCTTTGAAACCACCAGCACCGCCCGCAGTGTCAACACTGGATATCACCCTCGCCAATTACAGCAGCGAAAAAGAGATTGTTGACGCGGATTTTTTGGCACAAACTAATCAGGAGGCTTCGGGCCAGCTATCTGACAAGCAGGAGCTGGCAACACAGGAGATTGCCATCATTGATAGCGCCACCATAAAACCCATCAACCCTGTTGCCACATCAGCTGCGGATCATCAGCAAGCCTCAGAGTCGCTGCAAATAAGCACTTTATCCGCATCGCGCGCTGCACCAACAGAGGCGCAACAACAGCAGCAAAAACAAGATGCCATCGAGGCTGAAATCAGCCAGCTCAAACGCGAGATCGAACTTGCCTCACTGCGCGCCAAACTGGCACAGGAAAAACAAACCTTTGCTCGACTGCCCAGTCTTTCAAACAATGCCTCGGTGGCGACCAAGGCTGCTGTTGACGCTGCATATTTGTACGAATGGCAACAACGCATTGAAGTCATTGGCAATCAGCATTATCCGCGTGAAGCGCAAGCCAAGGGCTTATACGGCAATGTTGAGGTGCTCGTAGTGCTTCACTCGGATGGCAAATTGAAGTCGGTACAGGTAACCAAATCCTCTGGGGTCAAGGTGCTTGATGATGCAGCCCTCAGAATTGTTAGGCTGGCCAGCCCCTTCAAACCTTTTCCGCCTGCCATGAAACAATCAATGGATGAGCTAAAAATTCCTCGCACCTGGCAATTTCAGCAAGATCGATTTCAAAGGCAGCGCAGTTAACTATGCTGGATGCATCGTCACTGGCGGGCAAGCTGCTCGTTGCCATGCCTGCACATCAGGGCGACTGCTTTGAAAAGGCGATTATTTTACTGCTAGAGCACAGCCAGTCTGGCGCATTTGGGCTAATCATCAATCAGCCAGACCAGCTGACTGAGGGAGACATCATTCACAGCGTGCTGGATGCTTACGATGCCGACGCATTCAAGCAAACAGCGTTCATTGGTGGCCCGGTTCACGCTGAGCAAGGCTTTATTATTCACCCCTCATCACCCACTACACGCTGGCAAGCCGAAGCACAGTATGATTTTGGCATCAGCGTTACCACCTCCAGCGACATTTTAACGGCCATTGCTGAGGCCAACTATTCAGCGCATTATTTAATCGCATTGGGCTATGCCGGCTGGGATCAAGGTCAGCTTGAGCAAGAGCTGCAAGATAATCACTGGCTGGTGGCCGAGACTCAACCACAGCGTTTGTTTGCAATGTCTTGGTCAAAACGTTACGACTTTTGCCTCAACGAGCTTGGCATTTCGGCCGCGCACTTAAGCGCTATGTCAGGTCAGGCATAATGACCTTAAGCGTGCTATGTTTTGACTTTGGCACCAAACGGATTGGCGTCGCGTTTGGCAACAGCCTGCTTGGCAATGGCCGGCCCTTAAAAGAAATCAAAGCACGCGACGGCATACCCGACTGGCATGAACTGACAAATCTGGTGCAAGAGTACCAGCCTGATGTGTTTTTAACGGGTCTGCCGCTGAATATGGATGATAGCGAAAACGCCATGTGCCAGCGCGCTAGAAAATTTGCACGACGGCTACATGGGCGCTTTGGTAAGCCCAGCTATGTTTGGGACGAGCGTTTAAGCTCGGCCGAAGCAAAGTCGCTTCAGCCATCGGATAACTACAAGCGTGATGCGGTTGATTCCTTAGCTGCAGTGATGATTTTACAGAGTTGGTTTAGCAGCGGCGCGCCTGAGCAATCAGCTTAGCTTACCCTTAGCGGCTTGCTTTAGTAATGCTGCCGCTTCGTCTTTAGAGCTCACCGGATAGACACGCTTATTTGCGATCACATAGCTGGCCTGCAGTCGCTCGCTGGCAAAAATATCTGCTGGCGTAACCGTCAATAGGTCCGCCTGTGTGAGCTCATCCACTGGCCCGTCGGCAAAATAGCAGTCGCAGTCTTGCTGGTCTGTATAGCGCTGCTGTGTGCGCCAAAAACCATATTGAATAAAGCCCGAGCAAATAAATCGGCTGGGCCTATGCTTGGCTTTTTCATAGCCTCGTCGGATCGCCTGCTTATATCGATCCGCGCGCAGACTGCTGGGATTAACAAACCAGCCTATCGCCACTTTTAACATAATTAGCGCAATTGAGCGCCAGTCATATTCTGCTTTAATCGCATTCAGCATTTCACCGCGCACGCGTTTTTTAGCCGCCTCATCAAACCACTGGGCTTGATAACGCATGATCACTAGGGCCACCTGCTTGGCAGAGCAATCGGTATAGTCTTCTAGAGAGGTCAAGTCTACGCCAGCAGAAGACGACTCAATGAGAAAGGCCTTATCATAACCTTGCTGGTTGTGAGGCACGCAAAAAATCAGGGCCGCATGCACAAACTCGCTAGCGGTGCCAAAGCGTATGATTTTGTGCGCTAAATTTTGGTTTTTTTGCACCAATACAATATCGCTAATCTGCAGCTGATGCTCAGGATGACGGGCGCATAAAAAATCGTCTAGCGACATTGAGGAGGGTTGCATAGAGTTAACTCAAGCTAACGAAAGCTAAGTCCAGAGCCGCGTTTTTCATCATCATCCTGCTGTAGCGATAAGCCACCACGGTCTGCATCTTCCATAAAGTCATGCTCAGAATCGAGCTTAATCATTAAGCGTAAATCATTGGCGGAGTCTGCCGAATTAAGCGCATCGTCATAGGTGATTTTATTCGCCTTGTATAATCTGAATAAGGCTTGGTCAAAAGTTTGCATACCAACCTCATTAGATTTTGCCATCAGCGGCTTAATTGCCGTCACATCGCCTTTTTTTATGAGGTCTGAAACCAACGGCGTATTCAACATCACCTCAATCGCCGCGACGCGACCTTGGCCATCAGGGGTGCGGATTAACTGCTGTGCAATCATTGCCTTAAGATTCAGCGATAAATCCAACCACAGCTGATCATGTCGCTCAGGCGGGAAAAAGTTTAAGATACGATCCAGCGCTTGGTTGGCATTATTCGCATGCAAGGTACATAGGCATAAATGTCCGGTTTCAGCAAAGGTAATGGCATGCTCCATGGTTTGCTGAGTTCTGACTTCACCAATCAATATCACATCTGGCGCCTGTCGCAAGGTGTTCTTCAGCGCGACTTCAAACGAGTCGGTATCTATGCCGACCTCGCGCTGGGTAACGATACAGCCTTGATGCGAGTGCATAAATTCAATGGGGTCTTCGATAGTAATAATATGGCCGCGAGAGTTGCGGTTTCTATGGCCAATCATCGCCGCCAGCGAGGTTGATTTACCGGTACCGGTACCCCCCACAAACACAATCAAGCCGCGCTTGGTCATCGCCACATCTTTAATAACTTTGGGTAAGCCAAGATCATCGATATCGGGTATTTGCGTCTCAATACGCCGCAAAACCATACCCACGAGATTACGCTGATAAAACGCGCTAACACGAAAGCGACCGACGCCGCGCGCAGAAATGGCAAAATTTAATTCTTTATCACGGACAAAGTCTTTGCGTTGCGCATCAGTCATGACCGAGAGTACGGTTTCACGACACTTTTCAGGGCTTAACTTGGTCGTAGTAACCGGCACAACTTTGCCATTAATTTTGATGCTGGGCGGCACGCCAGTAGTAATAAACAGGTCGGAGGCATTTTTCTCCACCATGATTTTAAGCAGTCGATCAATTTCCACAATTTTACCCGCTAATTCAGTAACACACTCAACAGTTAACGAAAGTCATCAGGATTTTTCGCCTTTGATTGCGCAATTTCTTTGCTTACCAATCTTCTCGCCACCAAATCCGACAAACACTGATCAAGGGTTTGCATACCTATCGAGGCGCCGGTTTGAATCGCAGAATACATCTGCGCAACCTTGTCTTCACGAATCAAATTTCGGATTGCCGGGGTGCCGATCATGATTTCATGCGCCGCTACGCGGCCGCCGCCTGTTTTTTTCATCAAGGTCTGTGAAATCACAGCACGAAGCGATTCCGATAACATTGAACGCACCATTGCTTTTTCGGCCGCGGGAAAAACATCGATGATACGGTCAATGGTTTTCGCTGCCGATTGCGTATGTAGGGTGCCAAAAACCACGTGACCGGTTTCTGCAGCTTCCAGTGCCAGCTTAATGGTCTCTAAATCACGTAATTCACCCA
>JABSRR010000201.1 GCA_013215025.1 Pseudomonadales bacterium | reverse complement strand
CAGTGATAGTGGCTGTAATGTTGGTGATGAATTCAATGGCGGCAGTGTTGAAGTGGCCGGCGTTGAGGTGAATGTTGAGCATCAGTTCTTGCTGGCCGGTTTTTCAGTGCCGCTTGGTTTGGCTTACACCTATACCGAATCAGCATTTCAAGAAAGCTTTATTTCAGGCTTCTCACAGTGGGGCGAAGTCCAACAGGGTGACGAGTTACCTTATTTACCAGAGCATCAGGCGCGACTTTATACCGGTGTTCAGGCTAATGACTTTGATATTTTGGCGAATATTAAATACACCGATGAGATGCGTGATTTACCAGGTCAAGCAAGCTTTGATGAAAATCAATCAACACCTGAGTTGTTAGTTGTTGATCTCTCTGCCAGTTATTATTTCGATGATAACTGGACTGCTCAGTTAACCATCGATAATATTTTGGATACTTTAGAGCCAGTATCTTATCGACCATTTGGTGCGCGCCCTAATAAGCCACGAACCACTACAGCTACGGTAAAATACCGATTCTAATATGTTTGCAGACAGCAGCTTGGTTGTTTATCAATTACTCGAGCCGTTGTTTGCGGTTTTAGACCCGTCTAAGCGTATTTTTTGGCCTTTCCTGCTCAGCGCAATGGCGCTGATCCCTTTGGCGCTATGGCAGCAGGGGAAGCCGATATCTGCATTATGGTCTGATAAACAGGCGATAAAGCGATACTGGCTGCATCGCTCACATTTATATGATCTAGGACTTATTTTCTTTAATAATGCCGTGCGCTTATTTTTATTCAGCCCATTATTATTATCGCATATTGCGGCCAGTGTATTAGTTGCAAAAAGTTTGTACTTTATACTTGGCGATGGCCCAAGCTGGCAGTTACCAAACGTTTTCTTAATGACTCTGTTCACCCTCAGTTTTTTTCTGCTTGACGATCTAAGCCGTTTTTTATTGCATCGCGCCTTACATAAATATGCATGGCTTTGGTCACTACATAAAGTTCACCACAGTGCAGAGGTATTATCACCCCTCACTGTAAGCAGAATGCATACCTTGGAAATGTTCTTGTATATGCTGCGTCAGTTGCTCACGGTGGCGCTGCTGAGTGGCTTTTTTGTGTGGGCTTTTAAGGGCCAAATAAGCGGCTGGCATATATTAGGGGTAGAGATGTTTGGCTTTTTATTCAATGCCATGGGCAGTAATCTACGGCACAGCCATTTTGCTTTACATTTTGGCATTTTCGAATATTTATTAATAAGCCCTAAGCAGCATCATATTCACCATAGCTGTGCTACCGAGCATCAGGATAAAAATTTTGGTACTTGCCTCAGTGTCTGGGACCGCTTGTCTGGTAGCTTGGTTTACAGCAAGGCAGTTCATCAGCCGATTCAATTTGGTTTATCAAAGCCATATTAACGTTGCTGCTTGGCCATAAAAGGCCGTTGTAGCTGGTAGCCAATGGCCAGTTCTTGTTCAGCTAAGTCGGTATCAACGCCGTATTCAATTTCGGTTATCTCTCGCTGCATCAGTGTGCCAAACAGTCTATCCCAAATGCTTAAAATATTGCCGTAGTTGCTGTCAGTAAATGGAAGATATTGATGATGATGCACCTTATGCATATTTGGGGTCACAAATATTAGGCTTAACGGCCGCTCAATCCAGCGTGGTAGTAAAATATTGGCATGGGTGAAATAGGTAAAAAATACCGACAGCAATTTATACAGCAAATAGTGGCTGATAGGCATGGCCAACATGATCACGCAGGCCAAAGCGGCAAGCTCGCGGGTGCAGTAATCAATAGGGTGATGGCGGCTGCCGGTTGATAAATCAACATGAAAATCATTGTGGTGCACTGTGTGCAGACGCCACAGCCAAGGTATTTTATGTAGCCCAACATGGCACAAATATTGAGCGATAAAATCCAACAGCACTAAGCTGATTAAAAGTTGTATGATCGCCGGTATGGCAGAAATACTGGCCATTGGCAGAGCAGGGTTCACGGCAAAATGGCTGTAAAAATGACTGTATAAGCCAAACCCCGCTTGCTCGCTCCAGCTGCTGCCGGCAATAAATAATGCGGCAAAAGCACTGTTGATTAGCAGCGAGAACAATAAAAACAATAAATTTTTAAGGATATGTCGTGTTCGACTGTAGTGTTCATCAACGATAAATTGTTGGGCGCTGGCGAGATTTTCCAATAGCACAAATAGCAGCAGACAGCTGCCTACATAGAGCGCTTTTTGCCAAAGTGGCAGGGTTTCAATCACATATAAAAAGCTTGCTAAGGATTCCATAGACTGCGATACAATAGCCAATTATTTTTTAAGTATAGAGTGTTTAGTTGATGAGCAACAGCATGCGTCTGACAGAATCCGATTATCAGATCATCAAACAACAGCTTGGTCGTGAACCTCGGGGTATTACCGCGATCCCGAGTCGCACGGCCGCAGGCCTACCGATTGTCTTACAAATGCGTACCTGGATAGATGGCGCACCGTTTCCCACCCTTTATTGGCTCAGCAGTCGCGATGTGCACAAGGCCATTAGCCGCATTGAGGCAGCAGGTGTGGTGAAAACCTTAGAAGCCGAGATTGCCAACGATAATGAGCTGCAGTCAGAGATTGCTGCTGATCACCAACGTTATGTCGATTTGCGGGCACAGCATGCGATTGCCGCCGATACTCAGGCGATGCAGCAAGCAGGTTTAGCCGAAGCTTTTAGCCATTTGGGTGTGGGTGGCATTCAGAATTGGCATAAGGTGCGCTGTTTGCACATGCATTATGCGTTTCATCTTGCCACTCTAGCGCAAGGTGGTACGGTAATTGGACGCATGCTCGATAGCCAATATGCGCTATCTGAGCTTGATATTCTTAACTAATACTGTACTTATTGATAATCACTCAAAGGCCAGCGTCCGGGCTGCTCGCGGTATAGATTGCAGTTGTAGCCACAATGCTTTTACTGGCATTTTATGTGATAATGTCGCGCAAAATTTTAGCTATTGGCACAGCGAAAAGATAATTAGATAAACAGCGTAAGATAATAAGAGAGAAAGATATGTTGCAAGCGTACGGTGAGCTCACGCTTAGACAGGTTTTAGAGCAGGCTGCAGATCAGTATGGCTATAAAACAGCCATTAAAGAAGCACATGTTGAGCTAAGCTTTGCCGAACTTGAGCATATGTCATGGCATGCTGCATCGGCATTCAGTGCCAAAGGCGTGACTAAAGGCGATCGTGTGGCGATTTGGGCGCCCAATGTCTATGAATGGATTGTCTCGGCCATTGGTTTAGAGCTTCTCGGTGCGGTGCTGGTGCCGCTAAATACTCGCTGGAAAGGTGCTGAAGTAGCCGATGTGCTCAATCGTGCAGACGTGAAGCTGCTGCTTACTGTTGAGAGCTTTCAGGCAAGCCCTAGCAGTGAAATCCGTTACTGTGATTTGCTTGAGTCAGAAGCGCTGAACACAGTGGCTGAAATTGTCTTATTGCGCGGTGAACCTTCTCATACGCCGCAAGAAAATGTGATTAGTTTTGCGGATTTTCTATTGGCTGGCGAGCAAGCGGACATGGCGCTCGTTAAAGCGGCTGCAGAGCAGGTCACAGCCGATGACATTATGGACATGCTGCCAACTTCAGGCACGACGGGTAAGCCAAAGTTAGTGATGTGCGCACATGGGCAAAACTTACGCACCGTTGCGACTTGGGCACATACCAATGGATTGCATGCTGAGGATAACTACCTGATTATCAATCCGTTCTTTCATTCATTTGGCTATAAAGCAGGCTGGTTAGCCTGCTTAATCACGGGCGCCACGATATACCCGGTGTTGAGTTTTGATTTAGATGCAGTACTGCAGCAAATTGCTGACGACAAAATTTCAATGTTGCCAGGCCCACCAACTATTTATCAATCGATTCTAGCCCACCCCCAGCGTGATCAATATGACCTATCAAGTCTGCGCTTAGCGGTGACGGGTGCTGCACCAGTGCCGGTAGAGTTGGTTAATCGTATGCGCAATGAGATGGACTTCGAGGTTGTTGTGACGGCTTATGGCATGACCGAAACTTCAGGCTTTGTGTCTATTTGCCGCCCCGATGATCCGGCAGAAATTATTTCTGGTTCATCCGGCCGAGCGATGGATGGTATTGAGGTTAAAATTGTTGATGCCGACGGACAGAGCTTGCCAGCGGGTGAAACGGGCGAAATCTGGGTACGTGGCTATAACGTGATGCAGGGCTATTTTGGAAATCCAGAAGCCACTCAAGAGACGATTACCGAAGATGGCTGGCTGAAGACCGGCGATGTTGGCGTGATGGATGCCGATGGCTATATCGATATTACCGATCGCATCAAAGATATGATTATCTCGGGCGGCTTTAATGTTTACCCTGCAGAGTTAGAGAATAGTATCTCTGCTATTGACGGCGTTGTGCAGGTGGCGATTATTGGCGTGCCTGATGCGCGCATGGGTGAAGTGGGTAAAGCGTTTATTGTCAAAGCCCCTGGTAGCAATCTAAGCATCGATGAGGTGACGGCATTTTGTAAAGCGAATATGGCTAACTATAAAGTGCCTCGCAGTATTGAGTTTATCGATATTATGCCAATGAATGCATCCGGTAAGATTTTAAAAACCGAGCTACGTAAACTGGTGGCGTAAACAAGCTTTAGTGCAGCTTTCAAC
>JABSRR010000200.1 GCA_013215025.1 Pseudomonadales bacterium | reverse complement strand
CATGTTAGCTTTGAATACCTAAACTGGCAGCAAGACCAGAATAGTTTAGTCACACATGCAGCTGAGTTTTTACTTAAACCCTTTCAACTTGATCGAGAGCCACTGCTAAGATTTCAGCTCATTGACACAGATAAGCTTGAACATCATTCTTATACCTTACTGTTTGCTTTTCATCATATTATTGCGGACGGCTGGTCGATTGATATATTCATTAAAGATCTTATTGGCTTTTATCAGCACTATGCATTTGCTGCAGAAAAACCTAAACCATTAGCTTACCAATTCCAAGACTATGCATGGACTCTTACTTCGCAGCCATCGGATCATCAACAACTTGAATACTGGCAACAGCGTTTACAAAATAGCCAACTGACTGAGCTCCCTTTTCAATTTACCAGACCTGAGCATCTTGACAGTAACGGCAAACAGCTGGGGTTTGAGTTTGGGAAAGAATTAACTGCTCGCTTAAAAGCGTTTGCACATGCTGAACAAACCAGTCTATTCAACGTATTGCAGTCAGGCTTCTGCGTATTGCTGGCGCACTATAGTGGGCAAAATGACATCACCTTAGGTTCACCGGTTGCAAATCGTGAGCAGTTAGCCAGTCAGGAAATGATAGGCTTATTCGCTAACACCTTAGCATTACGCACGGAAATTGATCAAAGCTCCAACTTTCGCGAGCTACTAGCGCAGGTCACCGGCAATAATTTAAATGACTTTGCTCATCAAGCGATTAACTTTGAAGACCTTGTTGATGCCTTGGATATTCCACGGCTGCTAAACCAAACACCTTTATTTAACGTCATGCTGGTTTTGCAGGCCAATAGTCAAGCTGCTTCAAATACTATGCTAACAGGCCCTCTAAGCATAGAAAGTATCGACGACTTATCGTTACTGAATAGCGCAAAATTTGACCTCACTTTAAACGTGCTTGATCAGGCCGATAACATCAAAGCCAACCTTGAATATCGAACTGCACTATTCAGTGATGCGTTTATTGAAAAATTTGCTGATGATCTGAAGCGCAGCTTTGACCTTTTACTGAATCATGCCGAGCAAGCCTTGCACTCATTGCCATTACCTGCAGCTGAGATCAACAGCATTCAGAACAACAATGAACATTGGGATAAGCTTAGCAACTACAGCTTCATGCCTTTTATCCAGCGTTTTGAGTCACTGTGTGAGTTACACGCCGAGCAAGTCGCGGTAATCGATAGCAAGCAGCGGCTGGATTTCAATGCCCTAAACCAAGCAGCTAATCAGCTCGCTCACTATTTACTGCAGCAGCACACGGCATTATCAGCCGAAGATTGTATCGCCATTTGCATACCACGCTCAGCGGAGCTTTTAATAGCGCTACTAGCGGCACAAAAAACTGGCGCGCATTTTTTAGCTATCGATGTCGGCCTTCCCGCCAAGCGCATCGAATTTATGCTCAGCGATAGTGCAGCTAAATCGGTGATCACTTCTGCAGCAACCGCAGATTTTGTTGATAATCAGTCGTTTAGCTCAGGGGCAATATTTGATGCCATCGCTGTCAATATAGATATGCTCAAACCGCAGCTGGCAGAATTTTCATCAGACAACCCCGAAAGGCCTATTCACGCTGGCGATCTCGCCTATATATTGTATACCTCGGGCTCTACTGGCCAGCCTAAAGGCACCGAAATCGAGCAGCTGGGGCTGGATAACTACTTACAATTTGCAAGCAACTATTATTACCCACACGCTACGCAATCCGTGGTAAGCAGCAGTATTTCATTTGATGCAACCATAACTTCGCTATATAGCGGTTTATTGCATGGCTTCCCCTGTTTGTTTACTGCTCAAGATGACGATCGTTTTACACAGCTTTATCAAGAGATTTTTAATAGTTCGACGCCTAGCTTATTTAAACTAACACCGGCGCATATTGAATTGCTGACCAGTATGCATAGCGATCAGCCTGCCTGTAAAATAGCTCATACCTTTGTTATCGGTGGTGAACAGTTAACGACTTCAGGCTTGCAAAATTTCGCGGCAATCTTGCCCAGTGCATACTTTATTAATGAATATGGTCCCACCGAGACGGTTGTTGGTTGCAGCGTCGAATTTATTGACCAAGATACCGACTGGCAACTTTTCTCACGCGACATACCGATAGGTCGTGCCATCAGCAATACACAACTACTTGTGCTAGATCCGTATTTGCGTCCTGTGCCACATGGCAGTATCGGTGAGTTGTATATTGCAGGCTTTGGTGTCGGCAGAGCATATAAAAATCGCACATTAGAAACCGAGCAAGCTTTTTTATCACATCCGTTAATTTCGTCAGCGGACGTCAATGTAAGCAATATTCATCGACTGTATAAAACCGGCGATCGAGTCAAATATATTGACGATCACAGACTGCAATATTTATCACGTATCGATGAGCAGATTAAGATACGCGGCTTAAGAATCGAACCGGCCGAAATCGAGCACGCCCTGCAGCAGCTTAATCATATCAGTGAAAGCTGCATAATCGTTAAGGGTGAAGGCGCTGAGCAACAGCTCGCGGCTTTTTACAGCACCGATACTCAACAGGCGATTGACGACAGCAGCATAGTTAAACAACTAGCGACGCGTTTACCGCGCTATATGCTACCCACCAGCTATACCTGGTTAGAAACCTTGCCGCTTAGCCATAATGGCAAAATTGATAAACAACAGCTAGCAACAATCGATATTGCTTCTGAACAGAAAGCCATCGTCACCGCCGCCAACCAGACTGAACAAAAAATACATGCCATATGGTGTAGCATTTTGGCTACCGATGCTGTTAGCACCAACCAAAGTTTCTTTCATGTTGGTGGCCATTCTTTATTGGCTATTCGTTTACTGGCCGCCATCGAGGCTGAATTCCAAGTTAGCTTATTGCTCAATCAATTATTTGAATACCCAACGATTCAAGCGCAGGCGGATTTGATAGAGAGGCAACTCAGTCAAGCTGATGCCAATCAGGCTCTGCCAAGTATTCAGGCCATTGACCGAAACTCCATCGCTGACATCCCGCTATCATTTAATCAGCAGCGTTTGTGGTTTATTTATCAACTTGAGCCGCAAGCTGCTAATTATAATATTCCTACCGCATTAAAAATCAGTGGCAAGCTTGACCTCAAGGCGCTTGAGCAAGCTGCAAACTATCTGTTAGAACGCCACGAACTGTTGCGCACAACGTTCACACAAGCGGGTGACAGCGCGTCGCAAATTATTCACCCTGCATCGCGATGGCCGTTTGATTTTAACGACAGCACGATTCTTAGCCTTGACGCTGACATAAGCAATGAGAGTATTATTACGCTTTTGCAGCAGCATAGTCAGCTTGCGTTTAATTTACTGGATGAACGCCTGATCCGCATTTCTTTGTGGCAGCAAACACAAGCAAGCGGCGACGATGTGTATTATGTGCTGATTAATCTGCATCATATTATTGCTGACGCGATTTCTTTGCAGCAGCTGGTGACAGAATTATTACACTGCTATGCACAGTTCACGAATTTACAGCAACCACTGTTGCCGGCACAAAAGATTCAATATGCCGATTATGCGATGTGGCAGCAGCAAATTCAAAGCAGTGATTTTTTACAGCAGCAACTTGACTGGTGGCAGGCGCAACTGATTGATGCACCGAGCATATTAAATCTACCCACCGATCACCAAAGGCCGCAACAGCTGACACACCATGGTGATATTATCGTATCAACCATTGCGCCTAAGCTAAGCCAAAAGATTCGTCAATTTTGCATTGATGAAGGTTTGACGCCGTTTATTTTATTATTAGCGACACAGCAGCTACTTCTTGGCCGCTTGGCTAACCAAGATGATGTATGTATCGGAGTGCCATTGGCAGGCCGTCATCACGCCGGCACCGAGCAGCTACTGGGCTTTTTTATCAATGCCTTAGTGATGCGTGCAGACTTCAATGACAATCCGACTAGTCATGATTATTTACGGTATTGTAAGCAGCAAGTATTAGCCGCTTTTGCTCATCAGGACGCGCCTTTCGAGCAGGTGATACAGCGTTTGCAGCTTGAGCAAAACGCGGCGCATGCGCCACTGGTTCAGGTTGGCTTTAATTATATTCATCAAACACTGTCGCCACTGCAACAATTATCAGAGTTACAAGCACAGATCAAAGATGCACCGACGGTAGAACCCTTAACGCTTGCGCATAACGATGCCAAATATGAGCAAATCTGGGCTTTTCTTGATGATGGTCAAGATATTACGCTAACGCTTGAATTCAATACGGCTTTATTTAACCAACAAACCATGCTTAAATGGGTGGATTGTTACCAGCATCTTCTAGCTGAGCTTATGGACAGTGCTGACATACCGGTCAAGCGTCTCAAATTAGCCAGTCAAGATCAGCTGCTAGAATCTCTGCATTTAAGCTCTTTAGGTTATAACAATGAACAGCTAGAGAGTATTTTACCACTCACACCGCTGCAGCGGGATATGTATATCGACCAAATGGTCAAGCCCGACAACCGGCAAAATTATCTAGGTTGGGTACAACACAGTAATCAGCTGATTGATGCCGATATTCTTCAGCAGGCTTTAGATATTATCGTACAACACTGCGCTGCGCTGCGCATGCGCATCATAAGTTGTAACAACCCACTATTTGACAATGCCTATCAAATT
>JABSRR010000199.1 GCA_013215025.1 Pseudomonadales bacterium | reverse complement strand
CGCTCACTAACAATACTGCTGCATCTGATGTGTCGACTACTATTTCGGCGTTTTGCAAAGCCTGCTGAAGTAAACCCTCATCACCAGCAAACACCTCTCCAGCCCATTCCGCATCGGCTCGCGCAATCATTGCCTGCAGGACATCTTGACGCACGGCAAACATAGATTTGAAACAGTCGATCATATTTGGCAATAACTGCGTTGCCTGCTGAACAATTAATAAGGCATTATCAGAAATTGTTAAACCGTCCTCAATGATACGATTTAACATGCGCTCAACCGACCAGGCAAATTCCCCGATATCTTCTGCGCCCACCATTCTCCCTGAACCTTTAAGCGTGTGGTAGCTTCGTCGAATTTCAGTTATAGCTTCATTATTTGATTGCGTAGATTCAAGCTGAGGCAAATAGTCATTAATCGTTTGCTCAACTTCTTCAGCCTCCTCAATGAAAATCTCAACAATCTCTTCGTCAGCATCAAGCTCGAGTGACTGATCGGTCATCAAAAAATTGCTTGGCGAGATACCATTAGCTTGTGGCTCTTGCTGTTCATCTGACTGAATATCAGATTGAGCATTGTTTTGAGCTTCATCAATGGTAACATCGCTAGCTACGGCCTCATCTACCGATGCTGCATTCGACTGTAGAGCTGGCTCAGAAAAGTTAGCCGCTTGCAGATCATCAGTAAGCTGCTGCGACATCGCTACGATGCCAGCAATTTGCTCAGTATCGAAGGCTTCGCGACTCTCGAAGCTGCTGATTAAGGCAGGCACGATATCTGCAGTCTGCGTTAAAATTTCAAGCATGCTTTCTGTAACCGGCTGCTGATTTTCGATACAGCTGGTAAGCATCTGCTCTATCGATTGAGCACATGCTGAAATATCATCAGCACCGACGAGTCGACCAGAGCCTTTTAAGGTATGAAATGCGCGACGCAAAGACTCGAGCTCATTAGCATTGGCAGTGTCTTGTTTGAGCGTGATTAAACTTGCATCTATCGAGGACAAAACATCTTTCGCCTCTTCAGCAAAGATATCCAGTATTTCATCATCAACCTCAACGGCATGTGAAATTAAAGATTCCGCTGTTGCATCTTCATCTAACCTGACAGCTATATTTTCATGCGAATCTGCACGTAAATTCAAAAGCGACTGCTGACAAACTGTTGCATTTTCAAGAATATTATCCAGCTGTCTAACAGACTGCGACTCGAAACATTCGAGGTAGTATTCAATAGCACTGATGATATCTGCTAACAGCTCTATCTTTTCAAAGCTCGGTAACGGCTGCTGCTGATCAAGCAAACTATCGACTTGTTCACTTACGGTTGATAGCAATGGTAACAGCGCCTGAAATGGGCAAAGTCTCAACGCTTCGGCAACCGCCGCCACCATAGCTGGAACGTCTACGATACAGCTCACATCCCATTGATTTGCAACGTAGGCGACAATAGCGCTTTTAATTTTATCAAGCTGCAAACGATTCTCTGTTAGCAGGCTCGTTAATTGTGCATAGAATTTTGACTTATCAATGGTTGAAGCACGCTCCAACACTGCATCAAATTGCTGCTTTAACTCTAGCTCGCCATTATCAATAATCCACTCAGGGTCAATAAGCGCTATGGTTTTCACAATCATATGATACGTCTGGTCAGACTGTGATTGCCCTGACAATGCATTAAGCACTGAGGAAGTAAGACTATTGAATAGCCTGTGCTGCAGATCCAGCTGCAGTTTCTCGGCTACTGCCTGTTCGAGGTGATACTCTGAACGCAGCGATAAAATTTTGGCCGTCGGCGATTCATCGGTAGCCACGCTGTATAGCAGCGCGTTTATGAAATTATTTTCAACTTTTCGATTAAACTCTGTTGTGCCAGCATCTAACAGGCGCTTTAATTGCGCATCTATTTGCTTAAGTACCGACTTGGTTTCTGAACTTGGTGCTTCTGCTGCAATATGCATACTTTCAGTAACCGCACTGGCAATTTGCCAAAAGCCTGCCGAAGCAGTATTCGCGCTAATCTTTTCTAATGTTGCGCTTACCTTGTAAATTAGCTGATAATTATCTGCTAAAGATTGACCTCGCAAAATGCCGATTAAACCTGCCTGAAACGATTGACGCATCCGTCTAATTAATTCATCAAATTCTTCGTTGCTAATACTGGCCTGCTTAGGTTTTTCAGGCGTGATAATCGCCGTTTCTGGCTCAAAAAAATCAGCAGCTGACAAACGTTCTTGCTC
Source organism: Pseudomonadales bacterium (assembly GCA_013215025.1). Lineage (NCBI taxonomy): Bacteria > Pseudomonadati > Pseudomonadota > Gammaproteobacteria > Pseudomonadales > Pseudomonadales bacterium. The sequence continues at coordinate 2,437 of JABSRR010000199.1, read as the reverse complement.
TAGCGCGTCACGAATTTGATTCATTACTGGCAATAGTTGACTGGGTGATTCGCTATGTGTTTTTGCCGTTTCCGCAAGATACTCTATTAAGGTAATAATTCCGACGCGGATAATATCGGCAAACCGCGAGCGTACATCAGTATTTTGCTCATCTAACGTTTTGTTTAACAGCGCTTCGACTTCCAAGGCAAACTGTGCAGGCCGATGCAACTCAATCATGGTTAAGCTGCCGCTCGCTTGGTAAATATAGGTAATACAAAATCGAAGTTTAGTGATATCGTCAGGACGTTGAATAAAATCATCTAATGCATTAAGCGCTTGGGAAAGCGTTACAGCGATCTCATCATTTAGCCAATCCAAGGCAATGTAGCTTTTAGACTCTGACATATTTACTAAAACCTTCGACTATTCCATGCATTTCAAAAATGCCTGCACTGCCTCGTGCTCAATCTTTTTAACAGCTGAATTCTGCCACCCTTGCGCTTCAGCACTGCCAATTATGAGCACGCCGCCTGGACGCAGGCGGGTGACCAACTCGTCAAGCACAGAAAACTGCACTTGTTTGGTAAAATAAATCAACACATTGTGACAGAAAATAACATCCATATTCCGCACAGGCAATTGCTGCAGGTCCACTAAGTTTGCCTGAACGAAACAGACGCGGCTTTTGAGCTGTTGATTAATATAATAGCGAGAGTCTTTTTGCTCAAAGAACTCTGCCTTCATTTCATCATCAATCACCTCTAGCTTGCGCTTTGCATATTGCCCACGCTTAGCTTGTGACAAAGTTGACAAACAGATATCTGTTGCCGTGACACCGAAATATTTTTGTTGCTTCAAGCTGCGTAAACATTGATGTGCAGTAATCGCTAGTGAATAGGCTTCTTCACCGGTAGAGCATGCTGCACTCCAAATTTCTAATGACTCAGCATTATGCGAGGGCAGATAGTCGAGCAAGAACTCTTTCACAAATAAAAAGGCATCGGGGTCGCGAAAAAACCGTGTTTCTTTGATGGTCAGATTTTTAAGCAGCGCTTGCCATTCAGCTGCACCTCGAGCGCCCGAGCTAACTTGCAGATAATATTCACGATAAGATTTAATGCCCAGCTCAATCAAACGCTGAGATAGGCCGGTATTCAGCATATGCTTATGCTTATCGAAGTTAATACCGGTTCGACGCTCTAACAACAGCTGCCAATCGGAGAATTCCTGCTCCGACAGCTTTGGCAGCTGATTAATTTGCCAATTGGCCATTTGACTAGATTAGCAACAATTATGCAGCTTCGTGATTCACCTCATCAGGCAGGGTGAAACCAGCAACCGAATTACGCAGCTCGGTAGCCATGTCGGCTAAGTTACCGATATTTCTGGCTGTTGCTGTAGTACCGGCATTGGTCTGTTGGGTAATCTCTTGGATAACGTTCATCGTGTTCGAAATATGGCCTGCAGATGCGGCTTGCTGACGGGCTGCATTCGAGATGTTTTGAATCAGGTCGGCCAGTTCTGCCGATACTTTCTCGATTTCAGTCAGTGCCATACCCGCATCTTGAGCAAGACGCGCACCTCTAACAACCTCTGAGGTGGTTTGCTCCATCGAGATAACCGCTTCGTTGGTATCTGACTGGATGGTTTTAACCAGTGCTTCAATCTGCTTGGTTGCTGCTGAAGAGCGTTCCGCCAGACGCTGAACCTCATCCGCAACCACCGCGAAACCACGACCGGCGTCACCGGCCATCGACGCTTGAATCGCGGCGTTTAGTGCCAGGATGTTGGTTTGGTCTGCGATGTCGTTAATTAACGATACGATATCACCGATTTCCTGTGACGATTCACCCAGTCGCTTAATACGTTTCGAGGTATCCTGAATCTGCTCACGAATCATATCCATGCCGTTAATGGTGTTTTGTACCACTTCCGCACCACGGTTGGCGATTTCAACCGATCTTTCCGCAACCGTCGCCGATTCTGAAGCGTTTGCCGATACCTGGTCGATGGTCACCGCCATCTCGTTAACAGCGGCCGATGCACCGGCAATCTCTTGCGCTTGATGCTCGGAGGCTTCGGCTAAGTGCAAGGCGGTAGACTGCGTTTCTTCCGATGCCTTCGATACCCTGATGGCCGTGTCGTTAATTTGCGATACCAGGATACGTAATTGATCGATGGTAAAGTTAATCGAGTCAGCGATCGCACCAGTGAAGTCCTCAGTTACCGTCGCAGTGGTCGTTAAGTCACCATCAGCAAGGTCAGCCAGTTCGTCCAGTAAGCGCAAGATAGCTTGCTGGTTACGCTCATTGGTAGCGCCCGTTTCGGTTAAACGTGTACGGGTATTCATGAAGCGTAGTACACCAATCATCGCAGCGAGAAGGGCAATGACCACCACCGCGGTAATGGCAGATACAGAAGACTCATATACTGGTCTGCGCGACTCTAAGTCGTT
>JABSRR010000198.1 GCA_013215025.1 Pseudomonadales bacterium | reverse complement strand
CATAACACGTTCAACCTCAGCGTCATTTACGTCCATGATATCGGCAGCTTTATTTGAGCTCATCGATTTGGTTTGCTCGCGTAAACTTTGTGCCAGTGCACGGCGCTCTTCAAGTGGTTTGCTGAGTAAGAAAGCAATACTGTCTGGGTTTCTGATATTTTGTTTAAATGCCTGATATTCAACATCATCAATACATAACGCATCGCCGTGCATTAACATGAACCGGCTTTGGTTTTGCTCAACAATGACAGGCTCCTGCAGCAATTCACAACCTGTTTGCTGGCAAAAGGTATCCGCGATTAGGAAATCGCGATTGCCATGCAGGCAATAGAGCTTAATGCCTGCTTCGCTTACTTTTTTTAAGGCGTCTTTTATCTCAGCAATAAACGCTGCATCATCGTCATCACCTATCCATATTTCAAAGATATCACCCAATAAATAAAGGCTCTCGGTGTCCTCTGGAAGATGCTGCAGATAATGAAAAAACGCCCGAGCAACCGCCGGGCGTGATTCATCAAGATGTAAGTCTGAGATCAGACGAATAGACATAGATTAGGCGACGCTAACAGATTCTATAACAACAGGTTCACGCGGAACGTCTTGATGCATGCCGTGATTACCAGTGCTGACGGCTTTGATTTTGTCGACGGTGTCTTGGCCGCTAGTGACTTTGCCAAATACAGCATAACCCCAACCTTGTGCATTCTTGCCGCTGTGATTGAGAAAATCATTGTCTTTCACATTAATGAAAAATTGCGCAGTTGCCGAATGGGGGTCCATGGTGCGGGCCATTGCCACGGTATACTCGTCATTTTTTAAACCGTTGTCAGCTTCGTTTTCGATCGGTGACTTAGTCGACTTTTGATTCATATCTGCATCAAAGCCACCACCTTGAATCATGAAGTTATTGATGACGCGATGAAAAATCGTGCCATCGTAGGCGCCTTCTGAAGCATAAGCTAAAAAGTTTTCGACGGTTTTTGGTGCTTTCTCGGCGTCTAATGCTAACGTGATATCACCATAGTTTGTGTGCAAAGTAACCATATTGCATGAATTCCTGTATTGTAGCTGTGTTGTACTGTTTAAAGAGCCGCTATAATACGCGTTTTGCATGTTTCTGCCTAATTTGTTTTTAAGGATTCGCTTTCATGTCTGAGACGAAAGCTAATAATTTTATTCGCAGCATTATTGCTGATGATGTAGCGGCCGGTTTAAAGAAAGTTGTTACTCGTTTCCCTCCTGAGCCTAATGGCTTCTTACATATTGGCCACGCTAAATCTATCTGTACCAATTTTGGTTTGGCCGAAGAGTTTGGTGGCGAATGTAACCTGCGCTTTGACGATACTAATCCAGCCAAAGAAGATCAGCAGTTTGTTGACGCCATTATTGAAGATGTTAAATGGTTAGGTTTCGACTGGGCTGGCGAAGTACGCTACGCATCGAGTTACTTTGATACGCTTTATCAATGGGCAATACAGCTGATTCAAGACGGTAAAGCCTATGTCTGTGAGCTGACTGCAGAGCAGGCCAGTGAGTATCGCGGCTGGGCGACTAAGCCCGGTAAAAATAGCCCTTACCGTGATCGATCGGTGGAAGAAAACTTACGCCAGTTTGAAGCCATGCGAGCTGGTGATATGCCTGAGGGTAGTGCGGTGCTTAGGGCTAAAATTGATATGGCTTCGCCAAATATGAACTTGCGCGATCCGATCTTGTATCGCATTCGCCATGCTAGCCATCATCAAACCGGCGATAAATGGAAAATTTATCCCAGTTATGATTTTGCGCATGGCCAAGAGGATGCTATCGAAGGGGTGACGCACTCGATATGCACACTGGAGTTTCAGGATCATCGACCATTGTATGAGTGGTTTGTTGATAATCTGCCGCTGCCGGCAAAACCACGTCAGTATGAATTTGGTCGGCTAAACATTAACTACACCGTGACCAGTAAGCGAAAATTAAAGCAGCTGGTCGATGACGGTGTGGTTGCCGGTTGGGATGACCCAAGAATGCCAACTATATCTGGGCTTCGTCGCCGCGGCGTTTCTGCTCGCGCGCTACGTAAATTTTGTGACACGCTGGCGGTCGCGAAAACCGACGGTACAGTCGATGTGGCTCAGCTAGAATTTGAAGTGCGTGATGATCTCAACCAACATGCACAGCGTGCGATGGCGGTGATCAATCCATTAAAAATTACGCTGCAAAATTTTAGTGATGTGTCTTCCTCTGAGCAGATGTCATTGTCTATAGCCAACCATCCACAAAATGAAGCCATGGGGACGCGTTCTGTCCCTTTCACGCCTCAGTTATTCATTGATCAAGCCGATTTTTCAACCGATACTAGCTTGGGGCGCAAAAAATTTAAACGTCTAGTATTGGGTGATTATGTTAGATTGCGCGGTAGCTTTGTAATTCAGGCGACAGAAGTTATTGAGCAGCAGGGGCAAATCGTTGAAGTTTTAGCGCAGATTGTACCCGACACGCTTGGCAAGAACCCGCCGCCAGAGCAAAAGCCACGTGGCGTTATTCACTGGGTCTCTGCGACAGAATCGGTTGCGGTAGAGCTTCGTCAATACCAGCGTTTATTCAATGCAGAAGATCCTGATAAAGCCGAAGAGGGCTATTTATCGGTAATAAACCCCAACTCACTGACAGTTGCTCAGGCCTACCTTGAGCCAGCCGCCGCCGCTGCAGCGCCCGAAACCAGTTTTCAATTCGAGCGAGAGGGTTATTACACTGCAGACCGTTTTGATCATGCCGCGTCAAAGCCCGTGTTTAACTTAACGATAAGCCTGAAAGAAGGGTTTTAATTATGCTGCATATCTACAACACCTTATCGCGCCAGAAAGAACGCTTTACACCGATAGAGCCCGGTAAAGTCAGCATGTATGTCTGTGGCATGACCGTATATGACTATTGTCATCTTGGCCATGCGCGTGTATTGGTTGCCTTTGATGTGATAAGCCGTTACCTGCGAGCGAGTGGTTATGAGGTTAACTATGTTCGCAATATCACCGATATTGACGATAAAATTTTACGCCGTGCTGATGAGAATGGCGAGGCGTTTACCGAGCTAACCAATAGGTTTATCGATGCTATGCACGAAGATGAGCGACGTTTGGGGGTTTTGTCGCCCACTGCTGAGCCACGTGCTACCGCTTATATAGACGAAATTATCGCTATGGTGGCAACCTTGATTGACAAAGGTTTCGCCTATGCAGCTGATAACGGTGATGTGTATTTTTCGGTTAATGCGTTTCCTGGCTATGGCGCGCTGTCGGGTAAAAAACTCGAGGATTTAATCGAAGGTGCCAGTGAGCGAACCAATATAGAAACCGATAAACGAGACTCGCGCGATTTTGCCTTATGGAAGCGCGCTGCCGACGATGAAGTATTCTGGCCATCGCCGTGGGGTAACGGCCGCCCCGGCTGGCATATTGAGTGCTCGGCGATGAGCACCTGCTGTTTGGGCAATACCTTTGATATTCATGGTGGTGGGCCTGATTTGCCGTTTCCCCATCATGAAAATGAAATCGCGCAATCAGAAGCGGCTACCGGCCAAAAATACGTTAACACGTGGATGCATGCTGGCGCAGTGCGTGTTGATAATGAAAAAATGTCGAAGTCGCTGGGTAACTTTTTCACGATCCGAGAGATTCTCGATAAATATCACCCTGAGGTCGTACGTTTCTTTTTAATCTCGTCTCATTATCGTTCAAGCATTAATTATTCTGAGGATAGTTTAAAGCAAGCCAAAGCCGGTCTCGATCGGTTTTATCAGTGCCTACAAGGTTTTGAGTCGGTTGATGCTTTACCCCTTGATGAGCTAAAGCAAACCGATAGCTTCGCGCAATTTACAGCGGCGATGGACGATGACTTCAATGTGCGTGAAGCGATTGCTGTGATGTTCGGCTTGGTGAAGTCTATCAATAACGACGATAAGGCAGCACCAAAAGTAGCAGAGCTTAAGGGTTTGGCGCATATGTTGGGTATATTATCGGAGGATCCCACTGCCTTTCTCCAGGCGGCTGGCCAAGAAGAACTTAGCGTTGCATTTATTGAGCAACAAATTGCGCTGCGCACGCAGGCAAAGCTTGATAAAGACTATGCGCTTTCTGATACCATTCGAGATGACTTAAAAGCGCAGGGCGTTGAGTTGATGGATGCCAGAGAAGGCACGACATGGAAGCGGATTTGAGGGTTTAAGCCGCTTTTTAGGTTCGTTTGAGCAGATGTTTCAGTCGGCAGCTTGCTGTTTCGTCTCATCGTGATTTTACTTATCGTCTCACAGCTCGCTTGCACTCAAAAACTATTTTTCACCCAGTTCTGGCTTTGGCTTTGGTCTAAGTAAGGGCTTCAGGGCTTCAGTTTGAATGCGTTTATACACGCTATTATCCTTGTATCTGAAGCTAAGCTGATAATCTTCAGTGATTTTTGACTGCAATGTATTTTCCAATCTCTGATCAAAATACCAAATTTTATCCTTGCGAATAATCCAATCTGGTTCCTGCGCTAGCAGCCGCTGCAGTTCATCGACGGGTTTCGGCTCTGCACCTGGCATAAATTGCAACATAAATGGTTTTGAAATATTGGATGGGTGAAGTACGGCAATACTTAAGGGTTGCTTATTAAGTAGCCAGTAAAGTGGTTTGTGATCGGTTGTATAAATCGTATCTTGCGCTGCCATATTCTTTTGCAAATACTGATT
>JABSRR010000197.1 GCA_013215025.1 Pseudomonadales bacterium | reverse complement strand
GTTGTTTGACCGAAAAACAAAGCAGCGTATCAACCCAGCACAAGACATCAATATTGGCAATCATGTTTGTTTAGGGCATGCAGTAAAGGTGTTTAAAGGTTGTAGTATTGGTCACGGTTCAGTCATAGATTCAGATTCGAGGGTTACCAGCAGCATTCCTGAAAACTGCAATGCCGGAGGGCAACCCGCAGTAATCATTCGAGAGAATATCACCTGGACGAAAGAAGCGTTTCAACAATTGCCATCTGAGTATTGGGATTGATTGGTTCTTAAAGCTATGAGCAAAAAGCCAACGTTAGATTTCATTATCTTAGGGTTTGCTAAATGTGGCACAACCACCTTACATGCGCTGTTGGCTGATCACCCTGAAATATATATGTCAAGAGTGAAAGAGCCGCGCTTTTTTTGTGACGAAAATTATCATAATCGCTGGCCTTGGTACCAACGTCTTTTTGAGCATGCCCCCGAAGGAGCGCTTAGAGGGGAGGCTAGCGTGCGTTATTCTGAGGCCGAGTTTGAGGTACTCTCTCGTCAGAGGATTATGCAACATTACCCCGATATTAAAGTGGTGTTTATTGCTAGAGACCCCATCCATCGTATTGAATCTCAATTTAGAGAACATCACAGCAGCGGTTATTTGCTAGGTATAAGCTGCCCATTTAGTTTAGCAGAGGCTTTACGAAAGTTTCCCAATATGATTCATGATACGCTTTATCTTCAGCGTTATAATAATTATCGTCAATACCTGCCAAGAGAAAATATTCATGTCCTTTTTTTGGAGGAGCTCAAGCAAAATACTCAACAAGCGTTGCAGAAGCTCTGTCGATTTTTAGGAGTTGACGACGGTTATGTGCCAGATGATCTGGGTTTGATCAAAAATCATGGGGCCACAAAATATCGCGATACGGCATTATTTCGAACTTTAAAGCAACGTCGGCATAAGGGAGAAAATGGTTTTACGCTGCGGCATTTGCCGTTTCATGAGCGACAGAGAATTTGGCGACGTAACGGTTGGCGTGTGCCTTTTGGCAAAGAGCCGATTATATGGCCCGACGACCCTTGGGCAATTCTGGGTGAAGCATTTGCCGAGGATTGTTTACAGTTCTTGCATCAACAGGGTCGGGCGATCTCTTTATGGCCTGCGTTTGAGAAAAAATTATCATTGCGGCAAAAAAACGTATCCAATGAGGCTCGCCTAATATGATCACTGATAAAGATTATGAGCCCATCACATACCTTGAAGTCAGTAAGAGCTATGCCATTGCTGATTTTGATGCTCAGCTTGATTTGTTTCATAACACCCGTCATGCCAATCAAAAACAAGCATCAATTAAAAAAGGCTTACGGCAACTTAGAAGCCCCTGGTTATCGCGCTTTGATTGGATTTTCGATGTCGGTTTACAAGCAAGGTTTAACCAGCAGCCCCGTTATGTGTTGACCAAGCAAAGAGAATCTCCTAGAACGGTTTTTGTAAACCTGCATTTGATGCGTCAATTCGTTGCTGAGCTTTTAGCTCAACTGGAACTCCCTGTTGTGCTTTATATTGGTAATGTAGATCTGCCTGTATCTCATTGCCAGGTTGATCTGCTTACCTTAGCCGATCACCCTATGATTGCTAAGATTTTCTGTGAGCAGAAAAATATTCCTGACCCGCGTTTACAGGCAATGCCAATTGGGATTGACCCCTATGACTTGGTGAAAGCCAATAACGGTTATCATCTTCAGGGTTTGATGAGTCGGGTGCAGATGTCTAAAAAGAAACGCACTGTGCTGGCTGCTTGGTCAACTAAACGAACGTTACATCTTACGCGCAATGATCGCGAAGAAATTGCTCACTGGATTGATACCCAAGACACATTATTTCAACGTTACGACACGCTGACTTATAGTGACTATAGAAAAAAAATGGCTCAGCATCGTTTTGTCTTAGCTCCTTGGGGTGATAGCTATGACACAAGCCGTATTTTTGAAGCATTAATACTAAAGTCTATACCGATTATTTTCAGTGGCCCATACGCCGAGGCATTTGAGGGTTTGCCGGTAGTCGTAATTGATCGTCTCAGTGATATCAACGAGTCATCATTAGAACAATGGTGGGAAAGCTTGAGTAACAAGTTTGAAAATCCTGAATTTCTTTATGCAGATTATTGGTGGCGGAAAATCAAACGAGCATGCCCTGCCAGAAAGCGTGCCTATTTAGTTGTAGGGCCTGAGTCTAGCGGCAATCATTTTGTAACAGACCTACTTTGTCAGGCAGGCTGTTATGGGCATTCCGGTGATCATGCTGATTGGCAGCAAGGCAGTGAGGCTGAAACATTAGCTTATGATGATGTGCAGCCTTGGGACCTATCTATGCCACAAGATCAGAGTCCTATTGTTTGGCGACGCAGCGTGCCGCATTTGCAAAACTTGCCCAATATCGCTGAGATGGTCGCTTCATTAGAAGCGCGCGACTATACCGTATCGGTTGTGGTTGTCAGTCGTGATAAATACGCAACACTGCAGTCGCAGTTAAAATGGGGGCACATCTCCGACGCTTCACAAGGCTTACAGCAGATTGCACTGGCCTATCAACATATTTTTGCGCATATTCGATGCGCTAATGTGGCATACACTCTTGTAAATTACGAATCCTTAGTAAACTACTCACATGCGCGCGACTTTTTGCTGAATGAGTTGGGGCTGGCACAAGAGCAAGATGTGCTTGGTCTTTTTGACGGCAATGAAAAGTGGGCGGCTGACTATAACAAGGATAAAGCGCAAACCTTGCTTGAGACGGAAAGAGCTGCAAGGCCAAGCACTGATCAGTTGTGGGGTCTGGATTTTCCAGAGCATTGGTTTGTCTGTGAGAATCTTGAAAGTGAGCAGCGCTATCAACAACAGCTGCATATAGGTTATCAAAACATGGCGCTGCAGCGAGTTGTGATATGCGCCATCGCTAGAGATGCAGCAGAGGTTCTGCCGATCTTTATCCATCGGATAAATATATTGACAGCTAAGTTTCTGGATTATCGAGTCGTTATTTATGAGAATGATTCGTCAGACCATACCTTAACCGTTTTAAACGCCTGGCAGCAGAGCAACAGTCGGGTTGTTATTATCTCTCAAACCTTGGGTCGAAAAAAATGGGGGCAAGTCGATGACTGTGCCAGGACACAAGATTTGGCAGATTGCCGAAATCATTATGTTGACTATGTGCAACAGCATTTTGCTGATTTTGATGTTGTTGCAGTAGTGGATGTGGATAATCCTAGAGGCTTTAGCATTGACGGAATTGCCAGCAGTTTTGCAATAGATAATTGGCATGTTGTCGGCAGTAATGGTGTACTGGTTCCTGAATACGATGTGCCTGGAGATCGTCCGGTTTTCTTTGATTCATTTGCCTTACGCTATCCCGGTGATGCACTTAAGCAACGTCCCGCAAACGCAAACCAAAAAGTGTATCACCGTGGTGAAGCAGCATTGCCTATGTGGTCTTGTTTTGGTGGTCTTGCGCTGTACGCAATGCCGGCGTTTGTTTCAGGCGTTCGTTATCAGGGTGATAGCTGCGAACATGTATGCTTTCACTATAGCCTGCGTGCACAAGGCTTTGATCGACTGTTTCTTAACCCTAGTCAATTCGTCATGTATACGGGCTAACGATGAAAAACTATACCCGCTTTATGATTCTAAGTTCACCTCGCTCTGGTACACATATGCTTCGAACATCGCTCAATGGGCATTCAACTATCGAGACAAAATCTGAGATTTTTAATCCGGACTTTTTAAACAATGAGCCTTTTAATAAGAACACTCCAGCACAAGAAATTATTGATAACCATTTGTTCTGTGACTATAAACCCTTGACACAGGCGGTAGGTTTTATTTTGCACCGCAGCGGCGCAAGCTTTGGCAATTGGCCAGATCTATGGTCAACATTTGAGGCGGATAAGGCTTTGAAAGTGATTCGCTTAACGCGGCATAATTTGCTTCGGCGCTATTTGTCTTACTGTAAAATGCGCGATAAAAACCGCAATATCCCGTTAAAACCGAGAGTGTTTACAGTGCAAGAGCTCAAGCAGGAGTTTACCCGTCATGAGGCGGAGGTAGCCGCCTTTGAAGAGCGTTTTTCTGACCATGAAACCATTCGCGTCAGTTACGAAGACCTTTGTCATGACTATCAAGCCACGATGTATCGGCTGCAACTCTTTTTAGATGTGCCGATATCACCCCTGAAACCTCATACACAAAAAAACAGCATCAGTCGTATGGATCAAGACATCAGTAATTTTGATGAATTACGGGAGGCATTTCAGGGTTCGCGTTGGGCATGGTTTTTTGAACAAGCTAATATGGTTTCCGGCAAGGCAAGTTTTAGACTTGGGCTTTAAAATTGATAACCATAGTTAATGATATCGTAGCGATAGATATCAGCAATATAATCGGCACTGCGTTTACTGTAATACTCGCGGTAGTTTTTTTCTCCCTCACGGGAATTTCTGTGGATAATGTACGCGTTTTGCTCAACCGGTAATTTTAGGGCTTGCAGAAAAGGGATAAATTCATGATTGATGTCCTCCAAGCGAAGCACTTTATCTACCAAAATATTACCGTCACTATCCTTGATGAAATGTTCTATCGAATAGGCACCATAGCGCTGCCAGCGAGCAGTTTCTTCGCCACCACCACCAGAACCATAAGGCTTAATCGACATGAGCCAGTCGTTAAAAGCAGGTGGGTTGTTATTGTTACAATGAATGTGTTCGTAGAGCGATACCAGCCT
>JABSRR010000196.1 GCA_013215025.1 Pseudomonadales bacterium | reverse complement strand
ATTCGCGGAGATGAACTGTATGTTGAACTTATCGACCGTGAACACAGCCTGAGCGTGAATAATCAGCAGCTTGAGAAAGCCAGACTGAATCACGGCGACACACTTAGCTTTGACACTCTCAGCTTTCAGATTTTCTCGATTAAGCAACTTAATGAGCAAATCACAGCAAGCAGCGATAACGTTGAAGTCGATGCGCCAAAATCCAATCAGAATAAAGAATGGGTCTCTAAACCGACATCCGTCGGCAATCAAGTCACCGAATCAGACCTGCTATTGCATAAGCATCGCCGTAATATTCGTCGGACCTACATCTTTTTTAGCCTTTGTATTGCAGCAGCAATTGCGGCAGCTATTATTTGGCAACGGTTCTAACATTCATTCTACTAATGATTTGACCATAAGCGTCTTTTCAAAAAAACGTAAAGTCTCATCGACACCATCAATAATCATTAATGGCTTTTTGGTCAGCAAAATATAGCCTGTTATCTGGCGCTATCTTCGCATTTACGTATCGCATGTTCATATCATTTTGAACATGCCCGCTATTGCTTTCACTGATGCTTTTGTAAATACTTTTTTATTCTATTGTGCTTTGCGAGTGCTTTGCTATTACTCATGCTATTGCTTGTGGCAGTATTTATGTAAGCGCCTAGCTGCTACAAAAAGTCGAAACTCTAATGTTAACGCGATTAGCTATAGTGACCATTCCATTCGATCAATTAAATAGCTTATCGCTTTAAACATAACATTTATCGGCATTTTTTACTTGTTAGTTAATCTCTCTTGCCTGCTTTTCGAGTTTCTTAAGTTTTTTCTTTGAAATCCCGCCAAGTATATTAATCGCGAAACGCAATCTTGCTCGACTAAGATCTGGCCCTAACAACTGCATGGCATCCATCACTGAAATCGATGCCGTGGTGCCTGAAATGGCAATAAAGATAGGCGCTAGGAAAGCTTTCAACTTTACTGACTTATAATCCGCTACAGCCTTTAATGCTGAAAAAATATCGTCACGATGCCAGTTTTGCAGCAGCTCAAGCTGCCACAGCGATAGCTGTAAAATTTCTAAGCATGCTTGGACAGCATCATCATCGTTTAGGCCAAAATCATCACGAGAAATTGGCAGTAAGCCGGCAAATAAGAAATTTGCCTGCGGTGCAAAATCAGAGAATAACTCTAGCCGCGGCTGCAATTGCTGGACAACAGGCATTAGCTGCTCTCGGTTAAATGCCCAATCTTGAAGCCGTTGCGCCAATTGATCGACCGTTAGGTCCTCTCTTAACCACTTGCCGTTTAACCAAGTTAACTTGTCGACATCAAAGATAGGCCCGCCGAGCGAGACACGCTGGATATCAAAGTTATTTAGCATCTGGTTCAGAGTGAATTTTTCAGACTCATCAGGCATAGACCAGCCCATCCTGGCTAAATAATTAACCACGGCTTCTGGCATAAAACCCATGCGCTGATAGTATAAGATTGAGGTTGGGTTTTTCCGCTTAGACAATTTTGACTTATCAGGATTGCGTAATAGCGGCAGATGACAAAGTTGCGGCATATCCCACTCAAAGTATTGATAGAGCAACATATGCTTTGGCGCTGAGTTAATCCATTCTTCCCCACGCAGCACATGGCTTATTTGCATTAGGTGGTCATCTACCACATTGGCTAAGTGGTAAGTTGGCATACCATCTGACTTAAGCAATATTTGTGCATCAACTTGAGCCCAATCCAGCTCAATCTCGCCTCTCAGCATATCATGCACTACGCATCGACCTTCCTCAGGCACGTGCATACGAATAACAAAAGGGTCGCCAGCTGCCTCGCGCTGTGCAATTTCTTCAGGGGCCAGCAGTAAATCGGAGGTTTTTAATGCCCGCATTTCACCGGAGGATTTTTGCGCCTCGCGCAATTGATCTAACTCAGCTGAAGTGCGATAACATTTAAATGCATGCCCATTGTCTAGCAGCTGCTGACAATAATCAGCATAAATATGCATGCGTTCAGACTGACGATATGGCCCATAGTCACCGCCCACATCAGGGCCTTCATCCCAATCCAAACCCAGCCATCGAAGCGAATCAAAAATCGCCTGTTCTGAACTTGTGGTTGAGCGCGTTTGATCCGTATCTTCGATACGTAAAATAAACTTACCATTATGCTGTTTAGCAAAACATAAATTAAAAAGTGCGATATACGCGGTGCCGACATGCGGGTCACCTGTTGGTGATGGCGCAACACGAGTTCGAACAACGGTCATAGAATAATGCTCAGTCAAAAGCTGGCATTATAGGTGGATGCGACAAATTAGGCTAGCCAAGCAAGACTATATCGATGTAGACAAATACTGCTGCGCCAGCCATTTCTTCCATGCAACAATATCCGTGTCTTGAGAATCTAATAACTCTAAACCTATCGAGAAATCCCCTGAGTCTAAAGCTTGCATCCATTTGACTTGCCCCACCAAATGAAAAACCTGACCCTGTATATGCAGCGCCAACTGATAAATCGCACTGAGCGGCAATGCATGCGAAAAGCAAAAGCCAACGCCAGAAGACGAAATATCATTACATTGACTGATCAAAATTTTAGACTGTAGTGCGTTTTCACCATCGAGCTCAGCATAATCAAGATAGATAGATGCTTGTTTTAATAATCTGTGATGCTTGCGCTTATCCATTAGTCATCAGACACATGTTGGTCAATCTGCAGTAAAATACCTTGCAGGCGATCAGCAAAGTAACGATCAGTCTCTAAAATACGGATGGTTTTGTTAATCACACCCTGCATGATTTGCTCTCGCTGAAGTTCCTTTTCAGTAATGCCCTCAGGATTAACAAAGACAAAACGCTGAGTGGCCGCAAACTTAACCGCTAGTTTTAATTTTTGCACCGTATCAGCATCAGTATCGATAAATTCGACCCAAGCGCCAATTAGCATCGAGTCAATCGCTAATTTTAACTTGCGAATCAAGTCATCTGGTATAGACGAATCAGAGACTGAAGGTTGCTCAGGTTTGATACCAGATTCGGTCTGGAACTCAGGCTTTGACTCGAATTCGGGTTTTAATTCAGACTTTAACTCAGGCTTAAATTCAGATATAGGCTCAGGCTCAGATCCCAACTCAAGGTCATAATCTTGATTAATATCGCCATGCTGATGTATATCATGCCTATTTGCCTGCTGCTCTAGAAGCTCAGCTTCGGCTAATGCCTTCATTGCCTCTTCTGCCATCAACGCCTGTTGCGCTTCTTGATCGATACTATCGACAGAATCTTGAGTTTGCATCGCCTGCAGAGCCTCAAGCTGACGATCATAGTTATCGAGCATATCGCGATAGAATGGTGCCAAGCTTTTATCAATAATTCGCGACTGAGAAATTTTAACTAAACCATTGGCCGCTAATTGCGCGGCAAGCTGAGCTGCAGTTAACGCCAATACTTTTTGGCCTAGCCCATTTACCAATAGGTATTGATCAAATGCTTTATCTATCATAATTAGGCAAAGTCGCTGAGCAGAGGCAGTGTCAGGGGCACTGGCTTCTTGACCATTGAGTAAAAACCAATCGCCTTGGGCAAGCATGGCAAGTTCAGATTCAAGGCTTGAAGACAAATCCACACTAGCGGCAATATCAAGATCGGCAAAACGTTCGTAAGAGAGCCAGTCCTTATGTCGCTGACTGATGTCTAAAAACTGCTGGTGGTCAAAAAACTCACGATCGCTCTTCAAGGCTCTACACAAGTCACTTTCTGCCTGCGGCACATAGGCTATGAGTGCTTGGAAATGCGAAGCATCAACGGTTTCAAAGAGCGCAGCTTCGGCATTACGATAAAATTTTAGAAAATATGCCTCTAATTCAAGGAAAACCGCCTCACTAGAGGATCGGTTAGACTGTAAAAAGTCAAAGCTTAATTGCGGTAATATCCAGCTATCAAGCAGCTTAAGCCAATATTGGGGTAATGGTCGCCCCGCTGCTACATGCATTAGCATGTATTGCGCATCAGTCTTCGCTTTTGACTGTTGCAACTTGCCCATTTCGCTGGCTTTTAAGCGCTCATGCAAGCGCAAAATACGCTGCCTTGAATCGCGCAGCGCAGTTCTAAATACAGACATGATATTAAACATATCTTCTGTAGAGCCAAACTGATGCACTATCAATTTATCTAAAGCAGAAATTAAAATATCAAATTCTTTTTTCGCTTGTGCACCCGTATCGGGACTAAGCCCAATAGTTTGCTCAAATAGTATTTCAAACAGTTTTTTAACCGGATGGGATCGAAACCAAAACGTATCGCTGCTGACAGCATAGGCCAATAAAACCGGATAAAATAAGCTTAGCTGTCTGGCAACTTGCTGATCAAGCAACATTGACTGACGCAGCTGCTCAATACTGGCGAACGCTAAGCGCAACTCAGCCAGAAGTGCCTCCGGCAATGAAGTATTTTTGTTGTGATAATCAGTTTGGAGTTGCTCTATTAAGCTATTGAGTTGCGCAGAGTTCCAGGTTGCAAGCCTTGCACGAGCATCATAAACAGCTTGTGCAAACTGCGCTCTTGCAGATTGATCAATATGCTCGCGATCAAACTGTTCGCAATTCTGAAGCCAATTACTTACGTCATTATCGCAACTAAACTGGGTCAGCAGTTTTGAAAAAGCGATTGGCTCATGTGAAAGTAATTGATCGAGATGTAATTGCATCCTTTCAGCCCATTGATAGATGAATACGATACCAATGATTAATAATGCGCGCCCTCGTGGCGCGCCATATTAGGTAATAAATCTAGTACTAGTCTAGAATAAACCCACCTAATAGTGAGGCAAGTTTTTCATAAACCCAAAGTTTCAGCGACGTTGACCAACCAC
>JABSRR010000195.1 GCA_013215025.1 Pseudomonadales bacterium | reverse complement strand
GCTTATCATGGCGCATCTGCCAGCGAATAAGCCATTATTTTATTGCACACTAGCCCATCTCAGATGGGCTTTTTTTTCGGAGTCTTTTATGCGCTATCTTATCTTTTGTTTAGCAATGGTAGTCAGTCAATTTAGTCAGGCTGATGCATTACAACCTCGACTTATCTCTATCGGCGGTGCCATCACCGAGATCATTTATCAATTAAATGCAGCTAAAAATTTAGTGGCCGTTGATTCAACCAGCAAGCACCCTAAAGCCGCAACAGAGCTACCTAATGTAGGTTATATGCGCGCCCTATCAGCTGAGGGTATTTTATCGCTGCAGCCAACACAAATTATCACCACCAGTGCAGCTGGCCCGCAAGCTGTAATTGCTCAGCTTAAGCAATCCGGTGTTGATATCACCGTCATCGACCAGCCTTATACAGTAGCTGGCACAAAGACAAAGATTTTAACCTTAGGCAAAATGTTAAAGCGTGAACAGGCAGCACAAGCGCTCATTGATACTATGCAAGAGTCAATTGATCAAAGCCTTGCTATGGTTCCAACCGACCAAAAGCCTGTAAATGCGCTTTTCTTTTTAGGTATGCGCGGCAACCAGCTTATGGCCGCCGGACAAGGTACTCAAGCGGATGCCATGCTTAAAATCTCAGGTATTGAAAATGCAGGCGCAAGTTTTCAGTCGTATAAACCGTTATCGAAAGAAGCGGTTATTAATATCGACCCTGATGTCATTATCATTTCGCAGCACAATGCCTTTGACGCGAAGATCAAAGAACAATTTGCATTCACCAGCGCTTATAAAAACAATCGCATCTTAGTCGGTAAAAGTGAAGACTTACTAGGCTTTGGTCCGCGCCTAGCGAGTGGTGTGAAGCAAATCGTTGACACTGCATACTAGCGAGCCTGTTCGAAGCTATTTATGAAATTAAGCCTTACCTTCATCCTGCTGTGCCTCACCATTTTAGCGAGCGTCATTGCTTCACTATTGGTGGGTGCAGTATCTATATCATGGCAGGATTTTATTGCCATTATTGACGCTCGTATAAGCGAGCAATTGATAGAGGCAAACCTCCGTCTTAGTGAATATGTAATGACAGAGCTGCGATTACCACGCACCTTAACCGCCGTTTTAGTTGGTTTAGGCTTATCAGTAGCAGGCGTTTGCACCCAGGGCTTGTTTCGCAACCCTCTGGCTGACCCCTCACTAATTGGTGTATCCAGTGGTGCAGCCTTAGGGGCTATTTTTGTTATTGTCGTGGGGCCTACGTTATTTAGTCAATATAATCTAGCTGGGCCTTTCTTGTTGCCAGCCTTTGCCTTTTTAGGTGGCTTAGTGGCAACTTTTGTCGCCTTTCAAATTGCCAGCAATCATGGCCATACTGATACAGCCTTACTGCTGTTAGCAGGTGTAGCCATCAATGCCATATGTTTTGCAGGTATTGGTTTTTTAAGTTATTTAGCCGACGACAACCAATTACGCGATCTCACATTCTGGAATTTGGGCAGTGTTGCAAAAACAACTTGGCAGCAAATTACTATTGCCGCCTGCTTAATAATACCTGCCAGCATTGGATTATTGTATTTTCGGCATGCATTAAACTGTTTGCTTATGGGGGAGGCCGTTGCCGCCCATATTGGTCACAATGTAGTATTCATCAAACGCATGATTATTATGCTCACTAGCTTAATCGTTGGTTGCTGCGTTGCTATCAGCGGTGTGATTGGGTTTTTAGGATTAGTTGTGCCTCATATGATGCGGATGTTAGTGGGCGCTGATCATCGATTATTGATACCAGCGTCAATGTTATTCGGAGCAAGTTTATTGATGATTGCCGATGTCATAAGCCGAGTGATTGTGAGCCCTGCCGAACTACCTATTGGCCTTATTATGTCGCTTATTGGTGGCCCCTTCTTTTTAGGTTTACTGCTTAAACATAAACGACAAGGTAAACTCTGATGGCTATCGATATTTGTGACGCATCCATCACGCTACAATCGAAAAATATTTTGCAACAAGTCAATTTATGTTGTGAAAATGGCCAATTTATTGCTATTTGCGGCCCCAACGGCGCAGGTAAGTCTACATTGCTTAAAGCAATTGCCGGCGATATAGAGTATTCGGGCTCAATACGTATTAATGACTGCGAGGTAAACCAGCTAAAACCCAAGACCTTAGCATCGTTACGCGCTGTAATGCCGCAACAGGTGACTATGACATTCAGCTTTGCGGTCAAAGACATTATTGCAATGGGGCTGATTTTTTCTGAGAGCAGCGACAAGAAATCACACATCATGCAGCATGTTAAAGCGCTCTTTAAACTCGATGCTATCTGGGATAAGTCCTATCTTGAGCTGTCTGGAGGGCAACAACAACGTTGTCAGCTTGCGCGCGTGGTTGGTCAAATTTTACAATCAGAGCAGCAACATCGCTTTTTATTGTTGGACGAATGTAGCTCTGCCATGGACATTAGCATGATGCATGAGGCATTCACTGCCTTAAAACAATTAACTGAGCAAAAGATTGGCGTGATTGCCGTAGTGCACGATGTGAATCTAGCCAGTCATTATGCTGACAAACTGTGTTTTATTCACCAACAGTCCATACATTTACAAGGCACCACCGCTGAAATGCTTACTGCAGAAAATATTCGCGAGGTTTTTCAGGTAGAAAGCAGCGTACTTACGCACCCTGTTCATCAACACCCAGTCGTTGTCGTCAACTAATTGCTATTGACTGTGCCGAGCACAATGCCCATGGTTTTCAACTGCTCCAGCGTTTGTAAACCATAGTCAATAACGGCTGAACTACCTGCTTGACCGAGCATCTCGGCTAAACATTCGAGAATATCTTGCCCCTTCAGCTCAGGATTTTCTTTGATCAGCTGCAGCAACTGAATGGTAGCTGGGTTAGTCTGTAAAAATTCGATTTTGTCTAAGCGGGTACGATAAACCACTAAACAACTCGGCTGCTCAGGCAACTGCGCCGGAATGTGCTCAGGGCCAATTTCATGCACTGGCCAGCTATATATTAAAGGCCAAGCAAGCGGTGATAAACATACCGGATGGGCTAAAACATCACCGTTGGCATCAAATTGAAGGCCCTGCTGTTGATCATCCTCAGCAACATCTAATGCCAATTCAACCCATTCATAATGGCAAAGCTCTTTCGCGAATGGAAAACGCTGATGCAGTGGCAATGTATCATTATCTATATAGGCTAAAAATTCCTCACTGATTGATAAAAAATACGGTGTTTCGCAGCGGTGTTGTGCGAAAAATTCGCGCACTAAATTAAGCCAGCTCTGTTCGTCATGCAGGCTTTTAAATACCGGAAATGCCGATGCTAAAAAACCTTCGATATTGTTAAAAAACAAATCGCGATAAATGGTCAAGCGCCTGTCTTCGATACCTGCAGGCGCAAGATTATTTGCGGGGTCACGAAGGTACGCAGTAAACAGTTGCTGCTGTTCTTTTAGATTCAACTCAGGCATGGCTCAAGCTACCGTCATTAAATATCACAATACGCTAGGCTGACGCTGGCTGAGCAAGCTGCAAACTTTGATAGCGCGCAATTTTTTCAACCTCATGCATTAAGACTGGCATTTCAGGGTAATTAAAATCTCGCTCAAGAAGCGTTGGTTTAACGCCAACTTGACTATAGGCAAGCTGCAATAGATCCCATACCGGATCGATAACATCACTACCGTGAGTATCCACGCGTAAATCATCCGCCTCAACATAATGTCCAGCTATATGCATATAGCTGACTTTATCCAGTGGTAGATCTAATAAAAACTGCTTGGCATCATAGCCGTGATTGATGCTGTTAACATAGATATTATTAACATCTAACAAAAGATCACAATCGGCTTGCCTAAGCACGGCATTAATAAATTCAACTTCAGGCATGTCTTGAAAAGGTGCCGCATAATAAGAGACGTTTTCAATAGCAATGCGTTGACCTAATAAGTCTTGCACCCGCTGAATCCTTTCTGCAGTATGCTGAACAGCTTCAGCGGAAAATGGAATTGGCATTAAGTCATACATTTGCCCTTCATCACCACAATAGCTCAAGTGCTCGGAATAAATTGGACAAGAATGGGTATCAATAAAATCTTTGATTGCAGTGATTAATGCTTCATCCAGTGGCGCAAAGCCACCAAGATTTAATGATAGCCCGTGAAGCGTGAGTGGGTACTGCTCAGTTAGCGCACGAAACTTTTTAGCAAAACGCCCACCCATGCCTATCCAATTTTCAGGTGCGACTTCGAGGAAATCGATGGCATCAGGTCGAGATTGTAAATAGTTAGAAAGTGCATCAATCATTCCGCGACGAAGACCTATGCCTTTGCCCGACAGGCAGCTATCATCAATGTGGCTAGCTAATTGTGGCATAGTTATCTCAGTAGATTTTAGTGATTTAGATTAGATGTTAAGTGAGAGAGTCTGACTTATCGTCCATCTGTTTTAGCGAATTTTCTTGCAAAGCGCATATCAACCGAAAACTTATATTGCGTTACCGAAAACATGCATAAGAGAGGATTTTGCCGGCAGCTGGTGCCGGCATTGTTAGACTCAATTAGAAACGATAAGGGGTTAGTTTATCAGTGACCACACTTACCTTCGCCACATTTACCTTCAGAATCGCCTTTTTCGCCGCCGCATTTGCCTTCACCGCATTTGCCTTCTGAATCGCCTTTTTCGCCACCGCATTTACCTTCACCACATTTACCTTCATGGCCGCCTTTACTGACAACATCATAGCCTGATGACAGCGGGTTTAATTGAAACGGGTTAACGTCAGCGACTGCTGGTGCAGCTGCAGAGGCCAAGAATGCTGCCGATAAAGCAAGCGATAAAGTTTTGTTGGATTTAGCTG
>JABSRR010000194.1 GCA_013215025.1 Pseudomonadales bacterium | reverse complement strand
CGCCATAAGACCAGCCGAATGCAGCGCGCAGTGAACTTTGTAGCGGTCCTGAAAAATCTAACATGCCGGTGTAAGTGTAAGCTATGATATAAGCGGGCATTGCCAGCGGCAGTACAAGCAGCCAGGCAAAAAGCTTGCGACCAATAAATTCGCAACGTGCCACCAGCCATGCTGAGGTGACGCCAATGATGCTGACGCCGACGGCAACACCCATCACTAAGTAAAGCGAATTCACCACATACTGAGCCAGTACGGTATCCAGTAAATGCTGCCAACTTGCTGAAGAGAAGCCAGCAAACAGGCTAGAAAAAACACTGAATACGGGCGTTAGAAATGCCAGCAACACTGCCAACAACAGCCAGGCCGTGAGCGGCAGCTGGCGACATTCAAGGCTAATGCGGCTGAGTATGGGCATCATCGAGAGTGTTAGCGCCAGCCGGCTTGATCCATTAGTTTAACGGCTTCGGCATTGCGCTCTCCCAAGACTGATAAATTCAGCTCATCAGCACGAAAGCTGCCCCAAGATTCCAACAGCGGGCTCCAGGCCACGCCAGCTCGCACCGGGTACTCATGGTTAGCTTCGGCATACCATGCTTGGGCATCGGCAGAGACTAAAAACTCAATCAGCTTAACGGCATTGGCGCGATGTTTGGCGGCTTTTAAGACCGCGGCCCCAGAGACGTTAATATGCGTGCCACGGTCGTTTTGATTGGGCCAAAAAACTTTAAGCTGCTCAGCGGCAGCCACTTGCTGAGGGTCTTGGCTGTTCAACATGCCGGCTAAGTAATAGGTGTTAGCAATGGCAATATCACATTGACCGCTGGCCACCGCTTTAATTTGGTCGCGGTCGCCACCTTTAGGTGGCTTGGCTAAGTTAGCCACTAAACCTTTGATAAAGGCTTTCGTCTGTTCCGCACCGTCTGCAGCGAGCATCGAGGCAATCAGCGACTGATTATAAATATTTGAGGATGAGCGAATGCAAATTCGGCCTTTAAATGCAGGCCCCGCTAAATCTTCATAGCGATTCAGTTCTGAGGACTTAACCCGCTCAACACTGTACATGATTGGTCGCGCGCGCGTAGATAAGCCAAACCAAAGATTGTCTTTATCACGAAGGTTGGCAGGAATATGCTCGCTTAAAACCGATGACTGAACCGGCTGTAAAAGCCCTGCGTCTTTAGCGCGGTATAGCCGTCCAGCATCGGTGGTAATGAGCAGGTCAGCCGGGCTTAAGCGGCCCTCATTTTGCAAACGCACCAGCAGCGCATCGGCCTTACCCGTGAGTAAATTGACGCTAATGCCGGTTTCCTCACTGAAGCGATCTAGCAGCGGCTTTATCAAGGCCTCTTTACGCGCGGAGTATACATTCACTTCTTGTGTCGAGGTTGAGGAGGGGGAAGAGGCAAAGCTTGCTGCTGACAACGTGAGCAGCAGAAGGGCGCTAAGGTATCTGGCCATGTTAAGATCCGATTGCAATAATAAAAGTTCGATTATATTCAAATGAGAATAAATCGCATTAAACTTTTACGCTTATTTTTAGCCAGTCAGCCGCTGAAGCTTTCGGCGAATTGTTGCATTGTGATTGCTGCGATTACTAAGATATTGCTGAGATATTACTAAAAAGTTGCTCAGTGATAGCTTATCCGCTGGCCATTAAAAAAGCCCCACAGCATGTGCTGCAGGGCTTTTATTTGCCGGCTTGTCGCTAGCGCTTTAGGCTTATACCAAGGGCCTCAACAAACTAGCTTTCCCAAACCACTTTAGCGGCTAGCGTGTCACTGATGTAGTTAGCATATTTCTCTTCAATCGGTGGGCGTTTGAGCTTCAAGGTCGGCGTTAGCAAACCGTTTTCTGGCGTCCACTGGTCTTTCACGACGATTAAATGGTCCAGCCGCTCGTGGTGTTCGAGCTGCTGGTTCACGCTATCCAAGGTGGCAACTAAGCCCGCGGTCAGTTCTGCGCTTTCATCACGCGAGCCTTCCGCCATCGACACGACCGCAATCGGCTGTGCACGACCCGAGCCATACACCATGCAGGATTCAATATCGTGGTTTTGCATTAATAGACTTTCAATCGGCACCGGCGATACATATTTGCCGCGCTCAGATTTAAACTGCTCTTTTACCCGGCCCACAATCGACAAATTGCCATGTGCATCTAAGCTGCCGAGATCGCCAGTGCGAAACCAGCCATCGACAAAAGAGGCGGCAGTCGCCTCAGGATTTTTATAGTAGTTCTCAAATACCGAGTCGCCACGCAATAAAACTTCGCCAGAGGGGTCGATTTTTACCTCACAGCTGTCAAGTGCACGGCCAACCGTGCCCAGCGCTTTATAATCAAACGGCACATTAACGGTGGAACCGGCTGAGCTTTCGGTTAAGCCCCAGCCTTCAGAAATTGGAATACCAATGCTGTAGTACCATTCCAACATATCCTTGGCGATCGGTGCCGAGCCCGAGGCAAACACGCGCGCGTGGTTTAAGCCCAGTGCGGTTTTGATTTTGTTTTTTACAATATTTTTAAGCAGTGGAATCTTCAGCAGCAGGTCGAGCTTTTTCTGCGGCATTTTTAATAACACTTGCGACTGGAATTTACTCCACAGTCGCGGCACCGAGATAAACAAGGTCGGGCGACCAACCTGCACATCTTCAATAAAGCTATCTAAAGATTCGACAAAATAAATAGAGGTACCGGCCACCATCGAGCCAACCTCAATCAGGTAACGCTCCATAATATGTGCCAGCGGCAGATACGACATAATTCTGTCTTGCTCATTCATATTCAGCTTATTCGACAAGGACACCGCGGTTGACACTAGGTTATTCGCCGATAGCATCACACCTTTTGGTGAGCCGGTCGTGCCCGAAGTATAAGACAGCGTCATTAAGTCATGATCACCCAGTTCAGCGATCGCCTCGATTGGCGCATGCGCAACATACTGCTGCCACTCTTTGTCACAGCTGATATTGTCATAAGGCATGGCAACGGTGACGACAGCCGACTTATCGGCCGCGAGAATTTCATCTTTGCCATCCAGCTTGCCGATAAACAGCGCCTTGGCCTCAGAATGGCTGAGCACATACTCAATCGTCTGCTTGCTGGCAGTGTGGTATACCGGCACGCTAATCATGCCAGCCATCATGATGGCGATATCAAGAATGATCCATTCGGCACAGTTTTTCGACAGCAGTGCGATCTTATCGCCCGGTTCAAATTCTGCTGCAAGTGCGCCAGCAATTGCTCTGGCTTGTTGATCTACATCTTTCCATGTGTAAATGTCGAGTTCACGGTTAATGGGTTGATGCAAATACGGTTTATTAGGGTGCTCGGCGGCACGCGCTAAAAAGTGTTGCATAAGAATATGGTGGGCCATAGCTAGCTCGCCTTTTATTATCGTTTATTGAAATTATAGTGCAGTCTTAAAGCGCTTCAAGAATCGCTTCGGCAGAAGTTTTTTCAAAGCCTGCTTCGTCTACCGCAAGATGGCTGACAACGCCGTTGTCGACAATCATAGCAAAACGTTTACAGCGTGTACCCATGCCGAAACCAGTGGCGTCTAATTCCAGACCTATGGCGGTGCTAAACGTCGCATTGCCGTCGGCCAGCATTAAAATATGCTCGGCATTCTGACTATCGCGCCAGGCTTGCATCACAAAAGCGTCATTGACAGACAGACAGGCAACGGTGTCGACGCCCTTGGCAATGATCTCGTCGTAATGTACCACAAAGCCTGGCAAATGCGCGGCCGAGCAGGTCGGGGTGAAGGCGCCCGGCACCGCAAATAGAACGACTTTCTTGCCGCTAAAAATCGCCTCGGTGCTGATGTCTGTTGGGCCATTGTCGCCAATGGTTTTGAGGGTGACCGCAGGAAGGGTTTGCTGAACGCTGATCATGGCTAGGCTCCGGTAGTTTAGTATTTAGTAACGATTTTCTCGTAACATGATTAAAGTACAATCCTCAATACAGTCAATGCCCTGTGCCTGCAAGCATGCTTGTGCTGAAGTGGATTCGGTGCCGGGGTTAAAAATAACCCGGCGCGGCTTGAGCGCAATAATTGCCTCGAGCATTGGCTCTAGGCGGGTTGCATTGAGGTACAAGGTTACGGTGTCAATCGGCGATTGGAGCTCAGAAAATGCAGTAAACACAGGAATGCCAAGAATTTCACCGCTGCGGTTGGCCAGTAAGCTGCAGCGGTGCTGTGCCGCCGTCAACGCCTCTAAAGCCTTATAGGCATAGCGATGTGGCTTGGCAGAGGCGCCAATAATCAGGGTGTTAATCGGCATCGTCAGCGCTGGTTTTGGCGGCGGGGGCAAATTTTAAGATTAAAAAGCCCATCACCCCTGACAGCAGAGAACCAATTAAAATCGCCAGTTTGTCGGTGCTGGCAAACAAGCGGCTTTCGGCGCCAGTAAACGCCAGCGAATCAATAAACAGGCTCATGGTGAAACCAATGCCGGTTAGAATACTCACGCCATATAACTGCAGCCAGGTCGTGCCTTTGGGCAGTTTGGCGAGACCGCTTTTGATCGCCACAAAACAAAAAGCAAACACACCCAGCTGCTTGCCGATAAAGAGACCCAGTGCAATGCCTAACGGCACGGGGCTGAGCATTTGTGATAGGTCGATGCCCTTGAGGTTGACGCCAGCATTGACAAAGGCAAATAACGGTAAGATTAGCGCCGCCACCCAGACGTGCAAGAAGTGCTCAAAGTCCTCCGACATAGAAAATTTGCGGCCTTTATTATCGACTGACTGCAGCGGAATGGTTAGCGCTAAAATCACGCCGGCCAATGTTGCATGCACGCCAGACTTTAGCACGCTAACCCAGAGCACAATACCTACCAGCATATAGGCACCGGGCCGAGCAACTTTCAGCATATTCATGGCAATCAGCACCACAATACTGGCCCCGGCTACCGCAAATGAGGTGACCGAAAGATCAACCGTATACAGTGCCGCGATGAT
>JABSRR010000193.1 GCA_013215025.1 Pseudomonadales bacterium | reverse complement strand
GCAGCTTTAGCCACAGCTTCAGGCGTTGCTTTTAGCGTATAGGTTTCCCAAAGTTTCTCTTTAACCGCGGCGTTTTCAGGCATCCCCCAGTGCGCCTTCAAGGCTTTCAAGTCGCCGGATAAACGCTCATTAAAGGTATCAGACTCAGCCAATCTCTCACTCATCAGACCAGGTTTTTGCCAGCAGCCAAGCCCTGCAAACATGCTAATCTCGCCCATGCTATAGCCCGCTGCAAAATCAGCTTTAACGCCAAGCGCTGCTTGCAAGATACGGGTAAAAATCACCGCATAAGCAACGCCACATTCAGCAATATCGGCTAAGTGGTTACGTAAGGAAGAATCAATTTCTTTTAGCTCCTTAAAGCCAAGCTTATCGATACTGCGCGGATTAATAATACGGTCTTTCATGCTATCGATTAGGCTATCGGCCATCAGATCGATTTGATGATAAATTTCGGGGAACAGTTGAAATAAGTCACGGCCAATTCCGACATACGTTGCACCAATGCCGGGATATAAAAAACAAACGTTATCTTGGCTACTTTTGCTATCTAGGCCAGCATCTTGTTTAGCTGCATTGACGGACTGAGCGGTAAAATAAGAACCTTTCGGTGTCTTCCACTCAGCTTTATTTGCAAACGCATCAGCAATGCCTGACTCAGCTTTTTCTATTTCAGCAAATAACTCATCACTGTTTTCAGCCAACAAAACAGCGATATAATCTGCATCCGGGCTTATCACTGCACCTTTTTCAACAGATTCGCGCATGCCAGCCAAAGCTTGCTGAAACATTGCATTACGCAGCTCATATAAAATATGCGGGTTAGTTGACAGGCCCACTGCTAGCTGTTGCTTAAGACTGTTAAGGCAAGCTAAAAGCTCTTGTTCAGAGTTACCAAACACGGGAAAAAGTTTGATATGACTCAGGCTTAAAAACCCATTCAGACGCTCTGTATCGGCAGGATTATCAGCGATAAACAGATGTGCATGGCTTAAGTTAACGGCTGCAACACGCTGCTGATGGTCGTTTTCAAGATACCAAGGCCTTGATTCTGTGGCGAAATAAAAAGGGCTGCTATACCAGCTTGAACTCGCTGGCTTTTGCCAATTACTCACACCAGCAAGATAACGCTGCTGACAACATAGGCTGGCATGAATAATAGCCGCTAAATCGGTAAAACTGCCGCCATTACCGAGCAGCGCTTTGACCGATGCCACGGCAATCGACAAGCTATCTCTAGATTGATAGGCATTGCTTAAGCGGATCGCCTCTTGCTCTGCCTCTTGGCAGTTAACACTTGAGGTCTCTATGAGGGCAACTTGCTGGAACAAATCATGCTGTTGATGCAGATATTCAGTTAATGCCGTTTGATTTAGAATAGCATCATCAATTGTTAAAATAGCCTGCTCAATCGAGCTTAAATAAAACTGATCTTTATCAAGACTTTTATCTAACACAATTGCAGCCAGACCTGAAGCATCTGGGTAAGCAGTAAAACTTTCGGAAAAGCTTATATGTCTTGCAATATCAGCACACTGCGTCGTTGCATCTTCACTAGCTTTTTCATTAGCTTCTTCAAAGCTATTGTCAATCGCCAAGATAGCTGCGTTAGTCAATTCAGATTGGTCAAACTGAGCTAAAGCGTCTACAACACTGTTTGCATATTCTAGCTGCATGGCAAAACCATGCTCAAAAACTTGACTAGCAGCGATGACATCTTTCACTGACTGATCAGCAATAATAAAAAGCTGCGCAATAGGCTTATTGTTTAGCTGCTGTGTTAATTGAGACATCATATAGCTTATTTGCGTTTGCACACTTTCAGCAGCCATTGGCTGGTTGACGCCAGGCACAAAATTATCGCTAGGCTTGTAGCTCTGGCGATGAAAATGATCTAAGCCGCATATATCAACCGCTAAAACTTCCGCTGCTGTTAAATAAAGCCTATGTTGTAATTGATATTCTGACATCTGCTAGCGTCTATGCGTCAACTACGCTTTATCAGCATTGCGGGATTTTCGCACAAATGCTTGTTTAAGATTTTCACTAGCTGTAACTTCACAACCAGTAATATTAGCTAACAAATCACCTGTATCAGATAACATGCTAATATCTGCCTTAACACTATTGCCGCTGACACAGACATTGTGCAGATATAAGTAAAACGCCTCATTTACAGCAGGCGATTGATAGTATCTCCAATTTTCCGTGCTTGATGGCAGAGCTGCTAAATCTAATTGTTCGCGCACCCAAATCAACATGGACTGATAAACAAGGTCATTGGCAAAAACCTGACTACTGGCCTGCGTTAAGTCAAAACCCGCGGCTTTAGCCATAGCACTTTCAGGTAAATTACAGCGCGCCCACATCGATGCAGTTTGAGCCGCATCGTCAAAGCAGATGGCTTCAATACCCTGCAAACTGTCACCATGAAACAAGGTGCCATCGTGGTACCAACTGGAACTGAGATCAGCAGACTTTACTAGCTCTGGTATCGCGAAACGTTGCACAGGCGCTGCATCACGCTCAGCAAAACTTATAGCTGCTGCATAATGAAAGAGTGGCTTTCCATCAGCTTTTACACTGCTGACTTTAACATCAGCAATAGATTCACAATCAGAAACGCTAATATCAAGGACTAAGCTGCTGGGTGCAGCACCATCAAACACCACGCCTTTAAACAACTTATAGTCATTCAAAATGGGCATATTTATATCTGTATTCACCTGCAACGCTAAGGCTGCAGCATCTATCATCCACGCCTGAGCACAAACGGTGGGCAACACCGCGAATTCACCAATGCGATGATCATTAAGAAACTGTATCTCGGCCGCCTTTAGTGGTAATGCAAACTGCTGCTGGCGGCTAATGACTTTTTTTCGCTTGCACCCTTTCCTTCATGACCTGCCATATCGTTACCAACCAGAATAATTGGTGAGCGATTCGTGGTTGCGCAAAGTTCATGCACTAAAATATCAGCACCGGTATCCAAGGGAATAATATAGACACCGCGCGCAGCAAACATTTTCTTTAACTCCGCGGTTACCATGCCACCATCCCAAGGCCCCCAATTAAAGCTCAACGCTTGTGCAGCTGGGTTTTGTTGCTTAAAACGCACGGCGATTTTATTTAACACATCATTTGCAATTGCGTAGTCAGATTGACCGGGATTGCCATAAAAGCCTGCTGCTGATGAAAACATCACCAGAGCATCCAAATTTTTACCCGCAGCATCTAACAAGGCTTGGAAACCAGTAATTTTTGTATCAAAAACAGCATTAAAGTCGGCAACCGATTTATCTTCGATAAACTTATCGGCAAGCACACCCGCACCGTGAATAATGCCCGTCACTTTAGCAATGCCAGCGTTTTGTGCATCACTGATGACGGCTTTTATCTCTGCAACATTGGTAACATCGGCGCTACCATAGTGTGCTTTACCGCCAGCTGCTGTAATCGCAGCTAGGGTGTTAGCAATTTCTCTATTCGCCAGCACATTATCTACCATCTTTTTCACTGCTACTGGCGTTGGCTTTTCACCCTCTGAGGTGATAGCAGCCATTGCCGCTTTATTTAGATCCGCTTGCTCTGTTAAACCGCTTGCCCAATCTGGTTGATTGGCATCGAAGCGGCTACGACCCAGTAAGATAAACTGACACTGATGTTTTTTTGCCAGCTCAACAACACAATGTGCCGTGACACCTTTTGCACCCCCTGAAACTAAAAACACGCTGTCTTGATTAAATGTGGCATCTTGCTCTAAGTTAAAACTATCGGTGGCTACCGCACTCAGAGTTAAACGACCATCATCATCGTAGCCAACCTCGGCATGTGAGGTATCAGCTGCTTGATATTCCGCTAAAAGAATATCGGCGCATTTTTCCGCTGTAAACTTATTGGCTATATCAAGTGTGCGACAAAATACATTGTCCCATTCTTGTTTTAAGGTTTTCACTAAGCCACTGATACCGCCTTGCACTAAGCCGGACTGTTCATCATGAAAACCGAACTGACCACCTTGGCGCGTCATCGCAATAAACGCTGGACGTGCAGCTGATGAAGCTTTTATCGCTGAAAACTTAGCGGTTAAAAAGCTCAGTAATACAGATGACTTTGCTTCATCAGTAAACCGCATTGTTTTTTGAGCTACTTTAGCTGACAGGCTAAACACAAGGTCTAACTGACCTTGTGCAGCGATGAAATCTTGAATCGCTAGTTCATCAATCTCAGCAAGCTCTAACACTACCGCATTTGCATCAAAATTTTTCTTTGTGGTTGACTTCACCCAAGCTGGCTTAATCACTGAAACCTTGCCACCAGCCTTAATTAACTGGCTGCATAGGCTCACAGCGACACCGTTGCCGTCATCAATAATCAAGCTGCTCAATGACGCTAAATCCTGCGCATCCTGAAGTAAGCTGCCAAGGCGTTCTACTTCTGCAGTCGCTGTTGGCGACTTAAATTTTACGACCGTTGACTCAGCCGTATCTAAAGATGCCGCGTCATCATTAGCTGCAGTATTAGCAAAAGTTGATGCAGAACGAGACGTAAAGGCATCTGTAATTTCTTTTAAGGTGCGCATTTCAGCCAAGGTTTCAGCGTCAAGCTCGGGTAAACCTGGCAATGCATCTTGTACCGCACCTAAAATTTCAACACGCTTGATTGAATCAATACCAAGGTCGGCCTCCATATCCATATCAAGCTCAAGCATTTCTTTTGGGTAGCCGGTTTTTTCAGATACCACTTCGATTAAGGTATTTGAAAATGCCGTGATATCAACTGCTGCTATAGCAGGCTGAGTCGCTTCTTGTGTTATTTCTAAAGAGTTGTCGGCTGCTGGCAGCTTACTGTTCATATAATCAACAATTTGACCAAGCGTACGAAGCTCAGCTAAATCTTCGGGGTTAAGCTCTGGCAACTCAGGTAATTCATCTTGTACAGCGCCTAAGATTTCAACACGCTTAATCGAGTCGATACCTAAGTCCGCTTCCAT
>JABSRR010000192.1 GCA_013215025.1 Pseudomonadales bacterium | reverse complement strand
CTGCAGCAGCAGCTGAAAAGCGAAGGCATAAACAGTCGACTCGGGGTGCTATCGCAGGCAGCCTTATACTTAGAGGACAAGCCTAAGCAGCTAACTAAGCTTGAAAGTTTTGCTGAGGGGTTGTTCAGTGTGCAGGACGAGGCGCCGCAGCTATGTGCCCCATTATTAGATTTGCAGCCTGGGCAACGCGTGCTTGACGCCTGCGCTGCGCCGGGTGGTAAAACCGGGCATATTTTAGAGGCACAGCAGGACCTTGCATCATTGTTAGCGGTCGATCTCGAGGCTGATCGGTTACAGCGGGTTGCGGAAAATTTAGCCAGGCTGCAGTTGTCAGCGCGCTTGGTGGCTGCTGATATTGCAGATTTAAGCGCCTGGTATGATGGCCAGCCATTTGACCGTATTCTCTGTGATGCGCCCTGCAGTGCAACCGGGGTGATTCGGCGTCACCCCGATATTAAATTACTGCGCCAAGCCGAAGACATCGATATGCTGGCGCAGCAGCAGTTACAGATTTTACTGACACTGTGGCAGTGCTTAGCGCCTGGTGGCATCCTGCTATATGCAACCTGCTCAATTTTGCCGCAAGAGAACGATGCGGTGATTGCAGGCTTTATCGCGCAGCAGCCCGCGGTGAAAGTTTTACCAATAACATTGCCAAACGGGTTGCAAACCGACTATGGTTGGCAACTATTGCCAGACCACAGGGCGCAAGATGGATTTTACTATGCAAGATTGCAAAAGCCGTGCTAAACACTTGATGATCCGATGAAAATATTATTACTAGGCGCAGGTTCGGTTGGTTCCTCGATAGCGGAAAGCTTATCGAGTGAAAAAAACGATATTGTCATTGTTGACAGTAATCGTAAGAAGCTGCGTGAGTTGCAAGATCGGCTGGATATTGCCACCGTCACGGGCTATGCCTCTCACCCGTCGACCCTAAAAAAAGCTGGCGCCGAGGATGCGGACATTATCATCGCAGTGACCGACAGCGATGAAATCAATATGATGGCCTGTCAGATTGCCTACTCCTTGTTCAAGACGCCCACCAAGATTTGTCGTGTACGCCACAATAGCTATACCCGCGAGCAAGACTTATTTTGTAAGGAGGCGATACCGGTTGATTTCTTAATGAGCCCTGAGCAGCTGGTGACCAAATATATAGAGCGCTTGCTGGAACATCCGGGGGCGCTGCAAGTGGTTGACTTTGCCGATGATAGAGTCAGATTGGTGGGGGTTAAGGCGTTTTACGGTGCGCCTATTGTTGGTCAGGCGCTGAATCAGATACCACGCCATATGCCAAACATTGACACCCGGGTTGCCGCCATTTTTCGTCGTGATCGCTCGATTATTCCAGAGGGCGATACGGTTATTGAGGTCGATGACGAGGTGTTCTTTATTGCCGCGAGAGAGCATATATCGATGATGATGAGCGAGTTGCGCGGCCATGATAAACCTTATAAGCGCGTGATGATTGCTGGCGGCGGAAATATTGGCTCGAATTTAGCGAAGGCTATTGAGCATCGTCATCAAGTGAAAATTATCGATCGAAACCGCGACCGCTGTGAAAAGCTATCAGATAATCTTAATCGCTCAATCGTATTGCATGGTAATGCCTCGGATAAAGATTTGTTAGTATCAGAAAATATTGATAGCTGTGATGTTTTTTGCGCCTTAACCAATGATGATGAGGCAAATATTATGTCGTCCTTGTTGGCTAAACGCTTGGGCGCGGCCAAAGTTATTACCCTAATCGCCAATATGGCCTATGTAGATTTGGTGCAGGGCGGCGAAATCGATATCGCCTTATCGCCGCAGCAGGTCTCGGTTGGCAGTTTATTAAAACATGTTCGTCGCGGCGAGTTTTCGAACGTTTATTCGCTACGACGGGGCGCGGCCGAGGCCGTTGAAATCATCGCGCATGGCGATGAAAAAAGTTCTAAAGTTGTGGGTCGCAGTTTGGCAGAAATCGCCTTGCCAGATGGCGTGACTATTGGCTGTATTGTGCGTGGCGAAGACGTGATTATTGCGCATAGTCACGTAGTGGTTGAAAGTGATGACCACGTAATCCTATTTCTGGTTGATAAGCACTCAATACGAGAAGTCGAAAAATTATTCTCGGTTGGCTTCACCTTTATTTAATGAATGACTTTCAAACAAAGTAACAGGCCGTTAGCAGCGAAATAATTCATGCATGTAGCCATTATTTTTAGAATTCTAGGTGTGCTGCTGATGTTGTTCAGTCTGACTCACCTTATCCCGCTGGCGGTGTCGATGCTTTATCAAGACGGCGCGCATAGCAGCTTTATTTATGCATTTCTATTTACCTTTGCCGCAGGCTTAACGATTTGGGTGCCTGTATACAAAGCGCAGGCAGAGTTGCGAACGCGCGATGGTTTCTTAATTACCGCATTATTCTGGCTGGTGCTAGGAGTGTTTGGTGCAGTGCCATTTTTATTTGATGCTAGCTTAGATTTAACCGCGGTTGATGCCGTATTTGAGTCACTGTCGGGTCTAACGACTACCGGTGCCACGGTATTAACCGGGCTTGATCAATTGCCGCAGTCGATTCTGTTCTATCGTCAGCAGCTTCAGTGGTTAGGCGGTATTGGTATTATCGTTATTGCGGTTGCGATCTTGCCGATGCTAGGTATTGGCGGTATGCAGCTTTATCGTGCCGAAACGCCTGGGCCGGTGAAAGATTCTAAAATGACGCCGCGCATTACTGAAACGGCTAAGTGGTTATTTATTATTTATTCGGCGCTGACCATGATTTGTGCATTCAGCTACTGGCTTGCCGGGATGTCTGTATTTGATGCTATTTGTCACAGCTTTTCTACCTTGGCGATAGGGGGCTTTTCAACACATGACGCGTCGATGGGCTATTTTGATAGTCCACTTATTTATGCCGTTGCCAGTTTTTTTATGTTTGTCGCGGGGATTAATTTTGCGCTGCATTTCATGACCTGGCAAAAAGGCATTATGTGGCAGTACTTACGCGACTCAGAGGCAAAGTTTTATGCCGCCTTTATCCTCACAATGATTATTATAGTGCTGATTGCTGGCTGGTTTTATGGACTAGATCAACAGCTGAACTATTTTTGGGCTGAAGGCGTGTTTCAA
This sequence comes from Pseudomonadales bacterium, assembly GCA_013215025.1. Taxonomy (NCBI): domain Bacteria; kingdom Pseudomonadati; phylum Pseudomonadota; class Gammaproteobacteria; order Pseudomonadales; species Pseudomonadales bacterium. The sequence goes on along the minus strand of JABSRR010000192.1, from coordinate 1,933 downwards.
GTGGTGTCGATGGCTACAACGACGGGCTTTACCACTACCGATTTTGCCAGCTGGCCGTCTTTTATGCCGATATTGCTTGTGTTGCTCAGTTTGGTTGGGGGCTGTGCAGGTTCTACCGGTGGCGGTATTAAAGTGATTCGCGTGCTACTGATTGTCAAACAGTGGCTGCGAGAATTACGTCATTTGATTCATCCCAATGCAGTTATTCCCTTGAAGCTTAGCAAACGTAAAGTGCCTGCGCCTGTGTTATCAGCAGTGTGGAGTTTCTTTGCTATTTATATCGTGGTGTTTTTTGCCCTGTTTATGCTGCTGATGATGACCGGTTTAGACTTTCTTACCGCGTATTCAGCATCATTAGCCATGCTGAATAATCTAGGGCCTGGCCTTGGCGCAGTGGCCAGCCATTATGGAGATGTTAGTACGGCAGCAAAGTGGGTTATGTGCTTGGCAATGCTGTTGGGCCGACTGGAGATTTTTACCTTATTGGTGTTGTTTACACCCGCTTTCTGGCGCCGTTAATCAGCCCTAGGGGCCTTGATTAGCGTGATCTCGCCAGTTACACATTTTTTTCTTGAATCAGGTATAATTGATCTGCTCAACACCTGCCGGCGTATCAAAAGCCCAATTCCAATATCAAACCTTGGTGAATTTAGTGATCTCAGACGAAGCAAAGCGTGTTCAAGATGCCCTGATTGCAAAAGGATTAGAAACTCCCTTGGTCGAGACGGGTCTCGACCGTGATCAAAAATATGACCGCATAAAAACTGCCATGACCAGCGTGCTTGAAACGCTCGGTCTCGATTTAAATGATGATAGCTTGACGGAAACTCCGCATCGCATAGCTAAAATGTATGTTGATGAAGTGTTCTCCGGACTTGATTACAGTCATTTTCCAAAAATTACGCAGATCGACAATAAAATGCGTGTTGACGAAATGGTCAAAGTAAAAGACATTACGGTGTTAAGCACCTGTGAGCACCATTTTATTACAATTGATGGTTTCGCAAGCGTTGCATATATTCCGAATGAAAAAGTGATGGGCTTATCTAAGCTGAATCGGATTGTGCAATTTTTTGCGCGTAGACCTCAAGTGCAAGAGCGACTTACTCAGCAAGTGTTGGTTGCCTTACAAACCTTGCTGGAAACTGACGACGTTGCGATTAAAATCGATGCCTTACATTACTGCGTCAAAGCGCGAGGCATCATGGATGCTAGCTCTAGCACCACAACGACAGCGCTCGGTGGTGTTTTTAAAGAGTCGAGCACGCGCGCAGAGTTTCTTGCAGCGTAATTCTATTTTTTCATAGCAATTCACAAAGCGATCACGGTAAATATCTGATAATATCGTGAATTTGTGAATTCCATTTGCTATGGCTAAGAAGAATAAAAATGCTCATTTGCCTGAAGCTACATTCGTTAGCTTCTTGCGCTCCTTGCTGTTTTATATCATCAGTATTCCAAGCATCCTGTCTGGCGGAATTTTCCTTATTCCGCTATTTGTTTTGCTGCCATTTAAGTGGCGCTGGTTTTGTTTAACTCGGCTGCTCAGTTTGCTGATACTACAGGCAAAATACATTGCGGGTATAAACTATAAAATTACGGGGCTAGATAATTTACCTAACACACCTTATGTGGCGCTTTGTAAGCACCAAAGTCCATGGGAAACATTTTTTCTGTTTATTTTATTAAACCCGGTTAGCACGGTCATGAAGCGCTCTTTATTGCTAATGCCGAGCTTTGGTTGGGGCATTGCTATGACCAAGCCGATTGCCATCGACCGCCATAAAGGTAGAAAAGCATTTTCGCAACTTTTGCGCATTGGTTTGCATAGGCTGCAAGTGTTAAAAATGCCGGTATTAATTTTTCCTGAGGGAACGCGCATACCCTATGGTAAACAGGGTAATTATAAACGAGGTGGTGTGGAGCTGGCTGT
>JABSRR010000191.1 GCA_013215025.1 Pseudomonadales bacterium | reverse complement strand
TCGGCGATCAAGCTAGGTGCGCTTGAGCTAGACGAAGAAGATTTGGCGCTTTGCACTTATGCCTGCCCAGGCAAATATGAGTACGGCCCCATTTTACGTGATAACCTAACTCTCATTGAGAAGGAGGGCTAAGATGTCTTTACGTGGTTTTTTAGACAATATCGAGCCTAACTTTACCAAAGGTGGTAAATACGAAAAATTCTACGCGCTCTATGAGGCAGTAGACACCATTTTCTATCAGCCGGCTTACACCACACAGTCGGGTGCACATGTGCGCGACGGTATCGACCTTAAACGTATGATGATTACGGTATGGTTCTGTACATTTCCTGCGATGTTTTGGGGTATGCATAATTTAGGCTTCCAGGCCAATACCGCCATTGCTGCGGCAGGCGGCATCGCCAATGCAGCGACTGACTGGCACCACCTATTAATCGGTTTGTTTGCCGGTCATGACCCTAGCAGCAGCTGGGATAATATGGTGTATGGTGCATTTTACTTCTTTCCCATCTACCTAACCGTTTTTATTGTTGGTGGCTTCTGGGAAGTTTTATTTGCTGCGGTACGCGGCCATGAAGTGAATGAAGGTTTCTTCGTGACCTCGGTATTATTTTCGCTCATTTGTCCGCCGGACCTGCCTTTATGGCAAGCAGCCTTAGGTATCTCGTTTGGTGTAGTGATTGGTAAAGAAGTATTTGGCGGTACCGGTAAAAACTTCCTTAACCCAGCGCTAACTGGCCGTGCCTTTTTGTATTTTGCCTATCCAGCAGATATTTCCGGCGAATCAGCGTGGACTGCGCTGGATGGTTTTACTGGCGCTACACCATTGAGTCTTGCTGCTGCTGGCGCGCCATTGACAGATGCTTACGGCAATAGCATTAGCTGGATGGATGCTTTTCTTGGCAATATGCAGGGCAGTATTGGTGAAACCTCAACGCTGATGATTTTGATTGGCGGCGCGGTACTGCTGTGGACCAAAATTGCCTCCTGGAGAATTATGTTATCGGTTGTAGTGGGTATGGTAGCGACTAGTTTGCTGTTTAATGCTATTGGCTCTGAGACTAATCCGATGATGAACTTGCCGCCGCAATGGCACTTCGTATTAGGTGGTTTTGCCTTCGGTACCGTGTTTATGGCAACCGACCCAGTTTCGTCCTCAATGACCCACACGGGTAAATTTTTCTTTGGCTTCTTGATTGGCTTTATGACGGTGTTAATTCGCGTCATTAACCCCGCTTTCCCTGAAGGTATTATGTTGGCTATTTTATTTGCCAACTTATTTGCCCCTTTCATTGACCATTTTGTGGTCTCTGCCAATGTAAAACGGAGAATTGCCCGCAATGCTTAACAAAGAAGCGATCAACACCTTGGTTGTCGCCATGGTGTTATGTTTGGTCTGCTCGATCTTGGTGTCGGCTGTTGCGGTAGCATTGAAACCGCAGCAAACGGCCAATAAAGAGTTAGATTTACGTAAAAATATCATCTCAGCGGCGGGCCTATTAAAGCCCAATGCAACGGCCGAAGATATCAACGATACCTTCGCCAAGTTTGAGTCAAAATTAGTTGATATCGAGACAGGTATGTATGTCGACAGTGCCGATAACACGGCGCTTGTTGCGCGCGCTGATGCGCCTGCAGGTTTGGCTACGGTAAAACAATATCAAGAAGTCTTTGTCTATCAACCTACTGGCACGCCTGAGCTGTATGTCCTTCCGATCTATGGTCCTGGCCTGTGGGGTGCAATGTATGGCTTTTTGGTGTTGGAATCTGATGCGAATACCATCAAAGGCCTCTCTTACTACCAACATAAAGAAACGCCGGGACTCGGTGCGAATGTTGAATTAGACAGCTGGAAAAGTCTCTGGCAGGGTAAATCAGCTTTTGCCGATAACGGTAAGGTTAATATTGTGGTGGGCAGTAAAAACATCAGCAATGCGACGCCAAAAACCGACGATGGCTACATCGATGGTTTGTCAGGTGCAACCTTAACCACAGCTGGCGTCAATAGCATGATCCGCTTTTGGTTGGGCGAGCCAGGCTTTGCCAATTACTTGAACAATATCAAAGCAGGAGAAGCCTAATCATGTCTGCATCGACCAAAGAAGTATTAGTCGAGCCGATTTTCGGCAAGAATCCTATTGCCCTGCAAATCCTAGGTATTTGTTCGGCCTTAGCCGTTACCACCAGTATGAATACTGCGGTGGTCATGAGTATTGCACTAACCTTAGTGACCGCATTTTCAAGCTTTTTCATTGCTTGCATTCGAAATTTCATCCCTTCAAGCATCCGTATTATCGTACAGATGACCATTATCGCCTCCTTGGTTATTGTGGTTGATGAAGTGTTAAAAGCGGTTGCCTATGAAATCGCAAAAGGCTTGTCGGTTTTTGTTGGTTTAATTATCACCAACTGTATCGTCATGGGTCGCGCAGAGGCTTATGCAATGACCAACCCTCCGGTAAAATCATTTTTAGACGGGCTTGGTAACGGTCTGGGCTATTCTGTTGTATTACTGTTTGTTGGCTTCGTGCGTGAGCTACTGGGTGCTGGCAGCTTATTCGGCATCGAAATTTTACCCACGGTAGCGAATGGCGGCTGGTATGAGCCAAACGGCCTATTACTATTACCACCAAGCTCATTCTTTATTATTGCGATGTTTATTTGGCTGCTGCGCAGCTGGAAAACTGACCAGCAAGAAGCGAAAGAATTTGATATGGCACCCAACTCGAAAGCGCAGGAGGCTCACTGATGGAAGAGTATATCTCGCTATTTATTCGTGCCGTGTTTATCGAAAACATGGCTCTGGCATTCTTCTTGGGTATGTGTACCTTCTTAGCGGTGTCAAAAAAAGTTGAAACTGCGGTTGGCTTAGGTGTTGCTGTGGTGGTGGTTTTGGCGGTGACAGTGCCAGCCAATAACCTGATTTTTAACTACTTATTAAAACCCGCTGCCTTAACGTGGATTGACCCTGAGCTCAGTGATGTAGATTTGAGCTTTTTAGGCTATTTGTCATACATCGGTATGATTGCCGCCATCGTACAAATCTTGGAAATGTTTCTCGATAAGTATGTGCCAGCACTTTACGGTGCCCTAGGGGTTTTCTTACCGTTAATCACGGTTAACTGTGCGATTTTAGGTGCTTCACTGTTAATGGTAGAGCGTAGCTATAACTTCGGTGAGTCAGTCGTATACGGTATTGGCGCTGGTGTAGGCTGGGCTCTTGCGATTGCTGCATTGGCTGGTATTCGTGAGAAGCTTAAATATTCGGATGTGCCCAAAGGTCTTGAAGGCTTAGGTATTACCTTTATCACTGTTGGCTTGATGTCGCTTGGCTTTATGTCATTCGGCGGCATGTCAATCTAGCGGAGGCAAGTTTTATGGATATGTCGACTATTATCTCTGGCGTTGCAATGTTCACCGTGGTGGTCATGACGCTAGTATTTATTATCTTATTTGCACGTTCTCTTATGGTCAGCTCGGGCAATGTCACGATTGAAATTAATGGTGACCCCGAGAAAACGCTATCTGTACCGGCTGGTGGTAAGTTACTGACGACCCTGGCCGATCAAGGCATTTTCTTATCGTCTGCCTGCGGTGGCGGCGGCACCTGTGCCCAATGTAAATGCCATGTGACAGAAGGCGGCGGATCGATTCTGCCGACTGAAGAAGGCCATTTTACCAAGGGCCAAATTCGTGAGCATAGCCGTTTAGCCTGCCAAGTCGCGGTTAAGCAAGATATGAAGATCGAAGTCGAGCCAGAATTCTTCGGCGTTAAAAAGTGGGAAACCACGGTTGTCTCTAACGATAACGTTGCTACGTTTATCAAAGAATTGGTGCTTAAACTGCCAGAAGGCGAAGATGTGCCGTTCCGCGCAGGCGGTTATGTGCAATTAGAAGCGCCACCGCACACCGTTGATTACAAAGATTTTGATATTCCTGAAGAATACCGCGGCGACTGGGATCATTTTGGCGTATTTAATAATGTATCGACGGTTAAAGAAGAAACCATTCGTGCTTATTCGATGGCCAACTACCCTGAAGAAAAAGGCATTGTGAAATTTAATATTCGAATTGCCTCTCCACCGCCAGGGTCTCAAGGTATTCCACCCGGTGCTATGTCATCTTATGTATTTAATCTTAAGCCCGGTGATAAAATGACCGTATCTGGCCCTTATGGTGAATTCTTTGCCAAAGAAACTGGGGCCGAAATGGTATTTATCGGTGGTGGTGCAGGTATGGCGCCGATGCGTTCGCATATTTTTGACCAGCTTAAGCGCTTAAAATCTACCCGCAAAATCTCTTTCTGGTACGGTGCTCGCTCGCTTCGCGAAGCGTTCTATGTCGATGAGTATGATGAGTTAGCGGCTAAAAACGAAAACTTTGAGTGGCATTTGGCGCTATCTGATCCACAGCCTGAAGATAACTGGGAAGGTAAAACCGGCTTCATTCACAATGTGGTACTAGAAAACTACCTGAAAGACCATCCCGCGCCTGAAGACTGCGAGTTTTACATGTGTGGACCACCGATGATGAACTCGGCAGTTATCGCCATGTTGAAAGACTTAGGTGTTGAAGATGAAAACATCATGCTTGATGACTTCGGTGGCTAGTTAATAGTGTTTTCACTGCAGCAATTTTTTAAAGCGGGGCTAATTTTAGTCTCGCTTTTTGCATTATGGAGCTGTGATCGTGGGCCAGTGTATGACAGCCTGCAGGGGCAAATTTTTGCCACCACCTACTATATACGCTTCCAACAGCCTGAGCAGCGCTTACCGTTGGCGCCCTTGCAAGCCGAGATAGATGCGAGGCTGGCCGAACTTGACCAAATATTCTCAAGCTATAAAGCGGATTCAGAGCTAAATCAATTTAATCGGTTACCGGCTTTGCAGGCGAATACCTCAGCCTCAGACCCGCTAGATTCTGCAGCGATGAAAGCGGATTCTGGCTTAGCGCATCGTTCAAAAGACTTTATCGCGTTATTTAAGCTGTCTCAGCAGATATTTACCGCTTCAGCGGGCGCGTTTGACCCAAGTATTGGCCCTTTGGTGAATCTCTGGGGCT
>JABSRR010000190.1 GCA_013215025.1 Pseudomonadales bacterium | reverse complement strand
GATGCAGAACTTGAGCTTGATGATGCAGTGGATGTATCCAGCGAGCTTGAAGAATTAGACGTATCTGATGAGGGCGAGGTAGATCTTGATCTTGCTGAGGTGAGCGACGACTTAGCCACATCTCTTGAGGCAGCGGCTGAAGAATTGAGTCTTGATGATATTGATCAAGTTGACGGCGTGGACCAAGTTGACGACTCTATATCAATCGATGATTTAGATGATGGTGGCCTGGATGAAATATCGCTGGATGACTTAGATGAACTACTTTCTGCTGATGCAGATCTGTCCAGCGCGTCTTTAGAGGCGGGTGAGCTGCCTGAAACTGAGCTTTCGCTTGATGATGAGTTGCAGTCAGCAAATTCAGAGTCTGATCAAGCACTCGATCTTGGTGATTTAGATCTGGCCTTAGATGCTGATGATTTATTAAGCGATGATGATGAGGACCTGGAGCTAAGCTTAGGCGATGAGCTAGATTTGTCATCAGCTTTTGAGACAGAAGACGTTGTAAGTGATGCATCATTGGCTGACGCAAACGATACTGAGCAAACCCTTGAAGACGCAATGGCGGAGGATAGCGTTGCTGATACTGACGCTGGCCTCACAGACGTCACTAGCCTAGACGAAAACGATCTATCTTTCTTAACCGATGAAGATGAGGTTGCCACGAAGCTTGATCTCGCAAAAGCTTATGTCGAAATGGGCGATGAGGATGGCGCTAAAGATATCCTGCAAGAAGTATTGGATGAGGGCAGTGAGCAACAAATCTCTGAAGCCGAGTCCATGCTTGCCTCTATCAGTTAACTTAACTGCAATTTGATGTTATAAACCTGCGTCTGCAGGTTTTTTTTTGAGATTTTTATGCACAAACCTTTCTCTGATGTAAGCATTGATACTAGAAAAATTGCAATGCTGATTGAATATCGAGGGGCTTTATATCATGGCTGGCAGAAACAATTGCAGCCTGATGTGCCAACGGTTCAGGCTACGCTCGAACAGGCAATTGGACAAGTAGCGGCGCATGATGTGCAGATTTTTTGTGCTGGTAGGACCGATGCTAAAGTGCACGGAACGGCGCAAGTTATTCATTTTGAAACATCTGCTTTGCGCTCCCAAAAAGCTTGGGTTTGCGGTGTGAATGCTCAATTACCTGATGATGTTCGCGTTAGATGGGCCAGTGGTGTTGATGATGCTTTTCATGCGCGCTTTAGTGCTACAGCAAGAACCTATCGTTATTTAATTATTAATACGCCGGTTAAACCCGCTATTTTTGCGCATTTAATGACTTGGCATGAGCGGCCTTTAGCTGCTGATAAAATGCATCAGGCGGCGCAAGCTCTGTTAGGTGAGAATGACTTTAGTGCATTTCAGGCAGCAGCCTGCCAATCGCATTCTTCCTTTCGCTGTGTCGAGTATATTACCGTGCGTCGTTCTCATGATGTGCTTGTGATTGAGATTAAGGCCAATGCTTTTTTATTGCATATGGTGAGAAATATTGCTGCAGTATTAATGGAAATTGGCGATGGTCGAAAACCCGTTGAGTGGGCGCAGCAAGTATTGCAGAGTCGAGATCGACAGCAAGCCTCGGTAACTGCGAAACCTGACGGGCTTTATTTAGTTGCAGTTGATTACCCAGATAGTTTTGCTATACCGCAGCTGACAAAAGGCCCATCTTTGTTAGAGTCCTCATTTGACTGATGCTTGCGCATAAATTGTCACGGCATAGGGCAGACAGCAAAGGCTGATTCTGCTACTATCTAGCCCGATTTTTTGGGTAACTGTATGATGCGCGTTAAGATTTGTGGCATTACCAATGCTGATGATATTGCAGCTGCTGTTATGGCTGGTGCTGATGCCCTTGGTTTTGTATTTTATCCGCCCAGCAAACGAGCGATCAGTATCGAGCAAGCTGAATCCTTAGTTGCCGCGGTGCCGCCGTTTGTTCAAACGGTTGCATTATTCGTGAATGCAGAAAAAGCATTTATTGAGCAATTATTGGCCTCTGCAAATTTTCAGCTGCTACAGTTTCATGGCGAGGAGACTGCTGATTTCTGCGCACAGTTTGACCGTCCTTACATAAAGTCAATCCCAGTAAAGCCTGACAGCTCGGCTGACAGTCTTGCAGCCATGATGCAGCAATACGATTCCGCTCAAGGATTTTTACTGGATACTTTTAAGCAAGATATGCCTGGTGGCACCGGCGAAAGTTTTGATTGGCAGCTTGTGCCTAAATCTGCCAAACCCCTCATTTTAGCCGGTGGTTTGAATCCCAGTAACGTCGCTGAGGCGATTCAGCAAAGCCAACCCTATGCGGTTGACGTCAGCGGCGGTGTAGAACAATACCCCGGTAAAAAATCCAAAGACAAGCTAAAAGCGTTTATAGAACAGGCAAAATCTACTCAAATTACGTGAATTATTATGAGCGACACATCAGCAATACCGAATGACTTTTCAATGTTTCCAGATGAAAACGGCCGCTTTGGCATATTTGGCGGCAGATTCGTTTCAGAAACCTTAATCTCAGCGCTTGATGAATTGAACGCGGCCTATCAACAGCTGCGTTCAGATCCAGATTTCCAACAAGCGTTTGATCATGATTTGGCGCAATATGTGGGTCGCCCAAGCCCTTTATATCATGCCGAGCGATGGTCGACATTGATTGGCGGTGCACAAATATATCTTAAGCGCGAAGACCTAAATCATACCGGTGCACATAAAATCAACAATACTATTGGCCAAGCCTTGCTGGCCAAGCACATGGGTAAACAGCGAATTATCGCCGAAACTGGCGCCGGGCAGCATGGTGTTGCCTCTGCAACGGTGGCTGCTCGCTTGGGTCTTGAGTGTATTGTGTTTATGGGTGAGACTGATGTTCAGCGTCAATCGCTGAATGTTTATCGCATGAAATTGTTAGGTGCTAAAGTTGTTGCGGTACAGTCGGGTACTAAAACCTTAAAAGATGCGATGAACGAAGCGATGCGAGACTGGGTCACCAATGTTGACGATACTTTCTATATTATTGGAACCGCAGCTGGTCCACATCCTTACCCGCAGCTGGTGAGAGACTTTCAGTCGGTGATAGGGCGTGAGGCAAGGGCTCAGTGTTTAGCGCAAACCGGACGACTTCCTGATGCTCTCGTGGCCTGTGTAGGCGGTGGCTCAAATGCGATTGGTTTATTTCATCCATTTCTCGAAGATCAATCGGTTGCGATGTATGGCGTCGAAGCGGGCGGCCTAGGTTTGCACACGGATGATCATGCTGCACCAATTTCCAAGGGTAAGCCCGGTGTGTTACACGGAAATCGCACATATTTGATGGAAGATGAAGATGGGCAAATTATGCACACGCATTCAGTCTCAGCGGGTCTTGATTATCCTGGTGTTGGGCCCGAACATGCTTGGTTGAACGATATTGGTCGCGTAAATTATACCGCTGCGACTGATGAGGAAGCCCTTGATGCATTTCGCGAATTAACCCAAATCGAGGGTATTATGCCAGCATTGGAAACCAGTCATGGATTGGCTTATGCACGCAAGCTGGCGGCAGAGATGCAGCCAGATCAAACGATTATTGTGAATTTATCGGGTCGTGGCGATAAAGATATTCATACCATTGCCGGTATCGATGGTATTTCAATAGCTTAATAGCCTTAACCATAAGAAGTAGATAAAGTGAGTAGAATTGCAGGCCGATTGGCTGAATTAAAAACGGCCTCCAAAAAGGCCTTAATCCCTTATTTTGTATCTGGCGATCCAAGCCTGTCAGCCACGGTTGACATGATGCATGCCTTGGTTGATTCTGGCGCCGATATTCTTGAGCTAGGTGTCGGTTTTTCTGACCCTATGGCGGAAGGTCCGACAATTCAGCTGGCGCATGAGCGCGCTTTGGCCAATAAGGTGAGCTTGCGCGATACTCTTGCCATGGTGGCTGAGTTTCGTCAAACCGATACGACTACCCCAGTAGTTTTAATGGGATATGCCAATCCGATTGAGGTTATGGGCTATCAACGTTTTGCTGAGCAAGCGAAAGCAGCTGGTGTAGACGGTGTATTAGTGGTTGATTTGCCGCCCGAAGAAGCCGATCAATTTCAGTCGATTTTAAGTCAGTTTGAGATTGATAATATCTTCTTGATAGCGCCAACCACTGAGTTTTCTCGGGTACAGAAAATTGTCAAAGCTGCTACGGGATATATTTATTATGTCTCACTAAAAGGCGTCACCGGAGCTGGTCATTTGGATGTTGACTCGGTTAAGTCGAAGCTTGCCGAAATTCGAACGGTTACTGACCTGCCGCTGTGTGTCGGTTTTGGTATCAAAGATGCGGATTCTGCTCGACAAATTGCAGCCTTGGCAGACGGCGCCGTAGTTGGGAGCGCGATTGTTGATCGAATAGCGCAGGCTGATTCAGCATCTGACGCTATTGCATCGGTGAAAGCTTTTACACAGACAATCCGAGAAGCAATCAATTGATTGTGATAAACTGATCTAGCCATTATTTATTAAATTGATAACAAGATGATCAGCTGGCTACTCTGTAACTATTGAGTGCCGCAAATGATAATAGGGGATGTACCATGAGCTGGGTTAATAAAATTTTACCGGCTATTAGAAAAGATTCGCCAAAGCCTCAGGGCGGGAACGATTCAAAGGTGCCAGAGGGGCTGTGGAAAAAATGCCCGAAATGTGAAGGGGTTTTATACAAGCCTGAGCTCGAAAAAAATGCTGATGTGTGCCTTAAGTGCGGTCATCATATGCGAATTGGTGCGCGCCGTCGCTTAGATATTTTCTTTGATCAAGAGGGCCGTGCTGAAGTTGCTGCAGAAGTTGAGCCTAAAGATCGCCTTAAATTCAAAGATGTAAAAAAATATAAGGATCGTCTCGCCAGTGCGCAGAAGCAAACTGGTGAGAAAGATGCGATTGTTGCCATGCAGGGCACGGTCAACGGTTTGCCGGTTGTGGCAGTCGCATTTGAGTTTGCCTTTCACGGCGGCTCAATGGGCTATGCTGTTGGTGAGAAGTTCACGCGTGCGGCGAATATTGCGCTAGAGCAAAATATTCCATTTGTGTGTTTCTCTGCCTCAGGTGGTGCGCGCATGCAAGAAGCC